>JASCOJ010000166.1 GCA_029959645.1 Microbacteriaceae bacterium PS02332
GAGCGACGAGTCTCGGGCCCGCGCGCGCGAGACTCGTCGCTCAGCGCGAGACTTGGCGCGGGCTGTCAGCGCGAGCTGTCGGCGGACGGGGATAGCCTGGTCCGGTCCGCCACCGCGAGGGGAACCGTGCAGCCGCTCACCGAATCCGACATCCGATCGTCGTTCGTCAACGCCAGTGACGACGAACTCGCGCAGCTCCCCATCCCCGGTCTCCACGAGACGCTGTGGGACGACCGCGAGTACCTCGGCTGGCGCGACCCGCAGGCCGCCCGCCGCGGGTACATGGTGTCGTGGATGGACGGCCGGCCCGTCGGCATCGTCGTCCGAGCCGCCGCCGGGTCCCTCCGTCCGGGCATCGCCGCGATGTGCTCGTTCTGCCACTCGCCGCAGCCCGCGACGCAGGTGCGCCTGTTCTCCGCCGCCCGCGGGGGCGAGTCCGGCCGGAACGGCAACACGATCGGCACCTACATCTGCGAGGACCTCGGCTGCTCGATGCTCATCCGCACCGCGCCGCCACACCTCAACCCGCCGGCGACGCTCCGGATGCGCTCCGAGTCGCTCCTGGCACGCGTGCACAACTTCACCGCGGACGTCCTGAGCACGGCGTGACCGGCGGTCGGTTCGGCACCGCGCGGTGGGCCGTGGTCGAGGAGCTCGGTGACGGTCGCTGGCGGTTGACGCTGCGCGACGAGGCGGACGACGAGCTCGGGGCGTTCGGCCTCGGCGTCGAGGGGCCGTGGGACCCGGACGTGGAACCGCACGTGGGCTTCGTGCTGACCCAGCTCGGACTGGCTCCCAGCGGCGCCCGACCGTGGCACGAGGACGAACTCGGCGACCAGCGCGCGCCGGTCCTGCCCCTGGGCTGACGGCCCAGCACCGACGGACGGCCGCGTCGGTCGCTGACGGACCGGACCGCGACCGGTCAGTCGGCGTCGATGAAGGCGCGGAGCACCGGACGGTCGTCGTCGGCGCGCGACGCCCAGACGAGGTCGCTCCGGTGCGCGCTGCCCTCGAGCGGCAGGAGCACCACGGTGTCCGGAGCCGCGAGCGCCGCGCTCTCCGGGAGCACCGTCACCCCGAGGCCGACCCCGACGAGGTGCAGGACGGTCGCCCAGGTCGTCGCCTCCTGCACGATCCGCGGACGCCGAGCCCCGTCCACCACGGGCGCGGTGTTCCGCTCGGTCGCGAGGGCACCCGCCTCGGCGGGGAAGAACACGAACGGGTCGTCGAGGAGCTCGGGGCCGAGGACGGACGATCGCCCGGCGAACCGGTGGCCGCGCGGGACGGCGGCGACGAACGGCTCGCTGCGGAACGGCGTCCACCGCACCCCGTCGACCGGGTCCGGGTCGCGCACCACCGCGAGGTCGAGCTCGCCGCGCTGCACCGCCGCCACCAGGCGCGACGAGAAGCCCTCGGTCAACTCGATCCGCACCAGCGGGTGCCGTTCCCGGAAGCGCTGCACCCGTTCGATCGGTCCGAGCGGCAACGCCGAGACGACGAACCCGACGTCGAGGCGACCGGCCTCGCCCCGGCCGACCTGCACGGTCTCGTCGAGGTCGCGGCGTGCCTGCGCGAGGAGCGACCGGGACCGCCCCTGGAGCACCCGGCCGGCCGGCGTCAGGGCGACGCTGCGCGAGGTCCGGGCGAACAGGTCGACACCGAGGGCGACCTCCACACGGCGGATGAGCTGGGACAGGGCCGGCTGCGCGATGCCGAGCTCCGCGGCGGCACGGCCGAAGTGCAGCTCGTCGGCGAGCACCAGGAACGCCCGGAGCTGTCGGAGGTCGACCTCAGGCGCGCGGTCCATGCACACAGCCTATCGATCTGTTCGAACGAGTATTGGACGGAACTGCATCGGGCGTCGAGGATGAGCAGCATGGCCGACACCGACATCACCACTGCTCACGAGGTCGTCGTCGACGACCTGGCCTCCCCCGCCGACGCCGAGGCCTTCCGACGCCTCAACGAACGGTGGATCACCACCTTCTTCACGCTCGAGGACGAGGACCGCCGGCTCCTCGGCGACCCCGTCGGTCTGGTCGTCGACCCCGGCGGCGCCGTGCTCGTCGCCCGGCTCGGCGAGACCGTCGTCGGCTGTGTCGGCCTGATGCCGACCGTGCCGGGCGACTTCGAACTCGTCAAGATGGCGGTCGACCCCGACCACCAGGGCCTCGGCACGGGTCGCCGGCTCATCACCGCGGCGCTCGACCGCGCCCGGGCGCTCGGGGCCCAGCGCGTGCTGCTCGAGACGAACAGCGCGCTGACGCGCGCCGTCCACCTGTACGAGACGAGCGGGTTCCGTCACCTCGCCGCACACGAGCACGCCCCGAGCCCGTACGTGCGGGCGGACGTCGCGATGGTCCTCGAGCTGACGGACTGATGCGGACGCGGACGCAGGCCGATCTGCGCACCGCTCCCACGGGCCTCCCGGCAGTGTCGGCGTAGCTTCCGCGACATGCCCCGCGACCAGTACGAATTCGGTGACCCGACGACCCGCTACCCGAACACCAGCCCGGAACCGCAGCAGCAGCCGGAGCCGGGGCTCGAGTCGAAGATGGACCCGAAGCCCGACCACGGCGAGGACTCCTACCGGGGCACCGGACGGCTCACCGGACGCCGGGCGCTCATCACCGGGGCCGACTCCGGCATCGGTGCCGCCGTCGCCATCGCCTACGCACGTGAGGGTGCGGACATCGCCCTCGCCTACCTGCCCGATGAAGAGGAGGACGCGCAGCGCATCGTCGCCCTCGTCGAGGCCGCCGGCCGCAAGGCCGTCACCATCCCGGGCGACCTGACCGCGCCGAACTACCCCGCCGCCCTCGTCGAGCGGGCCGTCGCCGAGCTCGGCGGCCTCGACGCGATCGTCACCTGCGCCGGCAAGCAGCACTGGCGCGAGGAGGTCACCGAGATCCCCGACGAGCAGATCGTCGACACCTTCACCGTCAACGTGATCTCACTGTTCCGCCTCGTGCAGGCCGCCGTGCCGCACCTCGGCCCCGGCTCGACGATCATCACCACGGCCTCGATGGAGGCGTACCAGCCGGCACCCGACCGGCTCGACTACGCGGCGTCGAAGGCCGCGATCAACAACTTCTCCAAGGGTCTCGCCCAGCAGCTCGTCGGCCGCGGTATCCGCGTCAACGTCGTCGCCCCCGGGCCGACGTGGTCGGTGCTCCAGGTGTCGGCGGGCGTCGACCCGGAGACGCTGCCCGACTTCGGCTCGAGCGAGTCGCCGATGGGCCGCCCCGGTCAGCCCGCCGAGCTCGCCCCGGCCTACGTGTTCCTCGCCTCGGCCGAGTCGAGCTTCGTCGCCGGCGAGACCCTCAACGTGAACGGCGGCATGGTCACCCCCTGACCACCTGACGGCGGCGTGTCGGTGGTCGATAGACCCCGACATGCGCATCGTCGGCCGCACCGCCTCGCACCTCGACCCCGTCGTCGCGCTGCTGTGGCGCACGCACGGCCTCGGCGCCGACGGGAGCTGGGCCGACGATCCGTACGCCTGGCTCTCCCCCGACGGGACCGTCGCGGCCTGGGTCGCACTGGACGACGACGACCGGGTGCTCGGACACGTCGTGCTCGTGGTCGCCGCAGCGGGGCGGATGCCCGAGATGACCCGGCTCGTGGTCGACCCGGACGTCCCCGGCGCGGACGTCGCCGACCTGCTGCTCGACGTCGTCGAACGGAGCGTCCCCGGACCGCACGTGCGGCTCGACGTGGCCGAGGAGGCCCGCATCACGTGGGAGCGGTACGAGCGTCGGGGATGGCGGCTGACCGGCCGCGGCCCGGCGGAGTGGTGCGGCCCGGACGACGCCGCCCTGACGATGCGCTCGTACGCCAAGCGCGTCGGCTGACCCCGAGGCCGTCAGCGCGCGGCGGCGACCAACTGGTGCGCCCGCTGATGTGAGACGTGCAACAGGGGGCCGATCTCGCGGACGGTGAGTCCGGCGTTGTGCAGGACGAGCGCAGCCGCTGCGGTCTCGTGCGCTGCCGCGACCCGGGCACGCTCGGACTCCGCTCGCAGTGCAGCTGCCCGTTCTAGGTGGGCGGTCGCGTCCCCGGGCAGCTCCACCTCGATGTCCAGGTCGAAGGCCTGACCATCACGGTCGTGGATCACCGACAGCCAGTCGCGGGCCGTCTCCTCGATGTCCCCCTGTCGCTTCGCCTGCGTCCGGAGCTCACCGTCGGTCCAGATCTGCCAGTACTTCTGACCGCGCGCTGCCCGCATGCGGTGTCGACTCCCGGTCACGGCGTTCCTCCTCGTTCGCAGGCCCGGATGATCGCCCGAGCGGTCTGTGCGTCGATCTCGCGGTGCCGTGGCACCGCGACGGGGACCTGGCCGAAGCGGTACAGGTCGTGCCGGCCGCCGTGCCGCAGGAACGTGAAGGGCACCCCCGCGCGTGCCGCCGGCGACCCGAGTCGGGCCAAGAGGTCCTTGCGCTTCACGGTACGTGTCCATCGGGCGTTGGACAAGTGTGTCTACCGGTGATCGACAGATGGCGAGAGCGATGCAACATCCCGCGAGGATGCCCTGGAGGCGGACCCCGACCAGGAGGGTCGGGGTCACCTGTGGAGAGCGGGAGCCAGCACGCCAGCGGTGCAGGGGGCGCAGCTGACCAGATCACGCCACGTGCCAGACCACGCCCTCCTGCGCGCTCGACGGGTACGCCGCCGCGATGCGGAGCACGGCCTCCTGCAGGGTCTCCGGTGAGCACGCCAGGTTGATGCGGGCGAATCCCTTCCCCTCGGCCCCGAACGGCAGCCCGGAGTTCAACGCGACGAACGCGTGCTCACGGAGCTGCACCGCGGGGTCGTCCCCGAGGCCGATGCCGCGGAAGTCGAGCCAGGCGAGGTACCCCGCTCGCGGCCGGGCGTAGACGACGCCGGGCAGGTGCTCGGCGAGGAGCTTCGCCAGCAGCCGGTCGTTCGCCACGATGCGGTCGATGACGTCGTCGAGCCAGCCGACCGCCAGGCTGAACGCCGCGAGGTTCGCGTGCAACCCGAGGATGCTCGTGCGGCAGGCGACCTCTTCCCACAGCGTGTCGAGGAGCGTTGCGGTCCGGGCGTCCCCGGCGACGATCACCGAGCACTTCACGCCGGCGAGGTTCCAGCCCTTGCTCGCACTCGTCACGCACACGCTCCGCGCACCGGCGGGCTCGGCGACCGAGGCGAACGGCGTGAACTGCACGCCGGGGTGGGTCAGCGGTGCGTGGATCTCGTCGCTGACGACGAGGACGTCGTACCGCGCGGCCAGTTCCGCGAGGGCCTCGAGGTCGGCCCGGTCGTGCACGAGGCCGATGGGGTTGTGCGGGTTGCAGAGCAGGAAGACGCGCACCCCGTCGGCGAACGCCCGCTCGAGGCCGGCGAGGTCGAGGCGGTAGACGCCCCACTGCTCACGGAGCGGGACCTCCTCGACCTGACATCGGGCTTCCTCGACGAGCTCGAAGAACGGCGGGTACACCGGCGGGGTGATCGCGACCCGGCCGCCGTCCGGGAGCGCCAGCCGCAGCGTCTCGACGATGCCGACGCTGACGTCCGTCGCGAGGTACACGCGCGCCGGATCGACGTCCCATCCCCACCGCTGGCGGGCGAAGTCGGCGAACGCGGGCGCGAGCGGCCCCGGCCCGTCGAGGTACCCGAGGTCCGACTGCTGCACCCGCTCGACGAGGGCCTGCCGGATCTCCGGGGCGACCTCGTGGTCCATCTCGGCGACGAACAGGGGCAGCACGTCGGGCGCGTACCGCGTCCACTTGATGCTCGTGCGGACCCCGCGGAGCGTGCCGACCGGGTCCTGTTCGTCGTTCGCCATCGTCCCAGCATGCCCCTGCCGGGAGGCCCGGCACGAGTCCCGACGTCATCCTGCGTCGTCTGCGGGCCCGCCAGCGCACCCGGCGTACCGCGAGCGGCACGGCACGCCTACGCTCGGCGGCATGACCAGCAGCACCGCCGAGAAGGCGACGACCCTGAAGTCCCTGCACGAGGCCCCGCAGATCCTCCGGGTCGTGAACGTCTGGGACGCGATCAGCGCCAAGACGGTCGCGGCCCTCCCCGAGACGAGCGCCATCGCGACCGCCGGGCACTCCATCGCCGCCTCGTACGGCTACGAGGACGGCGGCATGCCGCTCGACGTCGCCCTCGCCGGCGCGAAGACCGTCGTGGACGCGGTGGACCTCCCGGTCACCGCGGACCTCGACGACGGCTACGCCGACCCGGCCGAGACGATCCGTCGGGCGATCGGCCTCGGCATCGTCGGCGCGAACGTGGAGGACCGCCTCCGCCCGTTCGACGAGTCCGTCGCCCGCGTGGCCGCGATCATGCAGGCCGCCGAGCAGGAGGGCGTGGACTTCCAGCTCAACGCCCGCACGGACGCCATCGCCCGCGGCGGCGACCGCCCGATCGCGGAGAGCATCGCCGACGCCATCGCCCGTGGGAAGGCGTTCCTCGACGCCGGCGCCCCGCTCGTGTTCGTGCCGGGAGCGATCCAGCGCGACGTCGTCGAGCAGCTCGTCGAGGGCCTCGGCCGCGGCAAGCTCAGCGTCATCGGCCTGCCGGGCGCGCTGCCCGCGTCGGAGTACCAGGCGCTCGGCGTCGCCCGCATCTCGTACGGCCCGCTGACGCAGCGGGTCGCGCTGCGGGCGCTCCGCGACCTCGCAACGGACCTCTACCTCGGCGGCGTCGTGCCGGAGGACACCCCGGCACTGAACTGACCGCGGCGGCTCCGGAGCCGCGACGTGACGGACGGGCGGCCCGACACCAGCTGGTGTCGGGC
>JASCOJ010000167.1 GCA_029959645.1 Microbacteriaceae bacterium PS02332
CCCCCCCCCCCCCCGCGCCCCCCCCCCCCCCCCCCCCCCCCCCCCCCCCCCCCCCCCCGCCCGTCGTCGCGTCCACGGGGTGCTCTGCGCGTCCCGCCACGCACGGCACCGCGCTGCGGACACAGCACCGCGGCGCAGCGTGGTGCTGTGTCCGGTACGCGGTGCCGGAGCGCCGAGGAGGTCGGCGCGGGTCAGGCCGAAGGTGCTGCGCCGACCCAGTCGTCCAACTTGCGCATCGCCGCGCCCGAGTCGATCGAATCCGCCGCGACGACCAACTGCTCCCGGAACCGGTGCAGGATCGGCCGGTCCGCCTCGGCGGGGTCCTCGGCCAGGCGGAACGAGACGAGGCCGGCGGCCGCGTTGAGGAGCACGATGTCGCGCACCGGACCCGACTCCCCCGCGAGCACCCGCCGGACGATCGCCGCGTTCTCCGCCGGCTCGCCACCGAGCAGGTCCTCGGTCCGTGCCCGGGCGATCCCGAGGTCGCGCGGGTCGAGGTCGTGTTCCGTGACGCGGCCACCTGAGACCTCCCAGATGTGGCTGTGTCCCGTCGTGGTGAGTTCGTCGAGACCGTCGTCACCGCGGAAGACCAGCGCCGTCGCACCGCGCGTCTGGAACACCCCCGTGATGATCGGCACGAGCTCGAGCTGCGCGACGCCCACGGCGTTCGCCTCGCATCGGGCGGGGTTGACGAGCGGGCCGAGGAAGTTGAACACCGTCGGGACGCCGATCTCCCGCCGGACCGGCGCAGCGTGGGCGAACCCGGGGTGGAAGGCGCTCGCGAAGGCGAAGGTCAGACCGACACGCCGGAAGGTCTCGGCGACACGCGCGGCGTTCATCGTGAGGTCCAGGCCGAGCGCGGCGAGCACGTCGCTCGAGCCGGACTTCGACGAGCTGGCGCGGTTGCCGTGCTTGACGACGGGGACGCCCGCCGCGGCGATGACGATCGCGGCCATGGTCGAGACGTTGACCGTGCCGACGACGTCGCCGCCGGTGCCGACGATGTCGAGTGCCATCGGGTCGACGTCGAGCGGGACGGCGGCGTCGAGGATCGCGTCGCGGAACCCGACGACCTCGTCGACGGTCTCGCCCTTCGCACGGAGGGCCACGGCGAATGCGGCGATCTGCGCCGCGGTGGCCTCGCCACGGACGATCTGCTCCATGGCCCATGTGGACTGCCTGATCGACAGGTCCTCGCGCGCCATGAGCGCGCTGATCACGGCGGGCCAGGTGTGCGCGTCAGACATGCCTCGATCGTACTGATTCTGGAAGACCCGCCAGTTGCCTGCGAAAACACTGTCGGGGGTTTCCGCCATAATGGAGGACGTGACAAGCACCCCTCTCTCCAGATCCGTCAGCGGTCCGGTCCTGAACAGGCCGAACCCCGTTGCCGTGGGGACGATCGTGTGGCTGGGCAGCGAGGTCATGTTCTTCGCCGGCCTGTTCGCGATCTACTTCACGCTGCGGAGCACCTCGCCCGAGCTGTGGGCCACCGAGACCGCGAAGCTCGACGTGCCCTACGCGTCGGTCAACACGATCATCCTGGTGCTGTCCAGCTTCGCCTGCCAGTTCGCCGTCTTCGCCGCCGAGCGGTTCCAGGTGCACCGCACGAGCTGGAACCCGCGCGACTGGGGCATGACGGAGTGGTTCTTCGTCACGTACTGCATGGGCGCGATCTTCGTCTGCGGCCAGGTGTTCGAGTACGCACACCTGTGGGCCGAGGGCGTCACGCTGTCGTCGAGCGCGTACGGCTCCGCCTTCTACATGACCACCGGGTTCCACGGTCTGCACGTGACCGGCGGTCTGATCGCCTTCCTCCTCACGCTCGGTCGTGGGTTCGCCGCGAAGAACTTCGGGCACAAGGAAGCCACCACCGCGATCGTCGTGTCGTACTACTGGCACTTCGTCGACGTGGTCTGGATCGGTCTCTTCGCCGTCATCTACCTCCTCAAGTGAGAATCAGGCACCCGCACAGCATGTTCACGAGCACCAAGTCCAAGAAGGGCCGCCGGTCCCCGCTGGCGACCGTGTCCCTCATCGTCGTCGGTCTCATGACGACGGGCGGCGCCTACGCGCTGTTCAGCTCGACGGCCAACGCCGAGAGCTCCTCCAGCACGACGAGCACGTCGAGCCAGGCCGACGTCAACGAGGGCCAGAAGCTCTTCGCGTCGAACTGTGCGACCTGCCACGGCCTGCAGGCGCAGGGCACCGACGCGGGCCCGTCCCTCATCGGCGTCGGCGCCAGCTCGGTCGACTTCCAGGTCAGCACCGGCCGCATGCCGCTCGCCGCCCAGGGCCCCCAGGGCGAGGAGAAGCCGGCGCAGTTCACCGACGAGCAGGTCGACGCCCTCGCCGCCTACGTCTCGTCGCTCGGCCCCGGCCCGTCGATCCCCTCGTCGGAGCTCACGAACGGCAAGAAGGGCGACGCTGCCGAAGGCGCCGAGCTCTTCCGCATCAACTGCGCGATGTGCCACAACGTCGCCGGCGCCGGTGGTGCGCTGACGCAGGGCAAGTACGCGCCGAACCTGCACTCGGTCTCGGGCAAGCACATCTACGAGGCGATGCAGACCGGCCCGCAGAACATGCCGGTCTTCAACGACCTGAACATCACGCCGGACCAGAAGGCCGACATCATCACGTACCTCAAGTACGTGCAGGACAACAAGTCGCCCGGTGGCTTCGGCCTCGGTGACATCGGCCCGGTGGCCGAGGGCCTGTTCATCTGGATCTTCGGCCTGGGCGCCGTCGTCGCGATGACCGTGTGGCTCACGGCGAAGTCCAACTGATCGTCCGTGTCGAACGACACTGAAGGGAACACCATGGCAGAGCACGGCGACGAGGCACTGAACTCGTCCTCGGCTGTCGAGAAGCACGGAGCGACCCAGCCGGCAGGCATCGCGGTCGTCCCGACGGACCCGTTCGAGAACCCGGGCGAGCCGCCGCACCGCGCACGCCGCACCGACGTCGACCCGAAGAAGCAGCGCCTGGCCGAGCGCCAGGTGGCCGCGTTCTTCTACATGTCGATCGTCGGCAGCGTGCTCTCCGTCGCCGCGTACGTCACGTTCCCGATCCGCTCCGACGACTTCGGATCGGTCCGGACCGCGAACCTCTTCCTCGGTCTCGCGATCTCGCTGGCCCTGCTGGCCCTCGGCATCGGCGCCGTCTACTGGGGCAAGTCCCTGGTGACCGACCGCGAGATCACCGAGATGCGCCACGGGACGCGTGGCACGGACGCGACCCGCGCGAAGGCCGTCGAGGCCTTCCAGCTCGCCGACAAGGAGTCCGGCTTCAGCCGTCGCAAGCTGATCCGCAACTCCCTCATCGGTGCCCTCGTCGCCTTCCCGCTGCCCGGTGTCGTCCTCGTGCGTGACCTCGCGCCGATGGCGGACCCGAACGAGCTGCTCCGTCACACCTTCTGGAAGAAGGGTCTGCGCCTCACCAAGGACCCGACCGGTCTCCCGATCAAGGCGTCCGACGTCACGATCGGCTCGGTCTTCCACGTCATCCCCGAGGGGATGCTCGACCAGCACGACATGCTCGAGGAGAAGGCCAAGGCCTCCGTCCTCCTCATGCGTCTGGACCCGAAGGACCTCAACCCCGCCAAGGGCCACGAGAACTGGGGCTACGACGGCATCGTCGCGTACTCCAAGATCTGCACCCACGTCGGATGCCCGGTCGCGCTCTACGAGCAGCAGACGCACCACCTGCTGTGCCCGTGCCACCAGTCCACCTTCGATGTCTCGAACAACTGCGAGGTCATCTTCGGACCGGCGGCCCGCCCCCTCCCGCAACTTCCGATCTCGGTCGATGACGACGGCTACCTGGTCGCACAGAGCGACTTCCACGAGCCGGTCGGCCCGTCCTTCTGGGAGCGTGCCCGTTCATGAGCACCACAACCACCACCACCCCCGCGACCGAGTCGGCGAACAAGCCGACTCCCGACCGTGGTTCGCGACTGATCAACTACACCGCGAACTACATCGACGAGCGGACGAGCATCTCGGGCCTCGTGAAGGAGGTCGGGCGCAAGATCTTCCCCGACCACTGGAGCTTCATGCTCGGCGAGGTCGCCCTCTACAGCTTCGTCGTCATCCTGCTGTCGGGCACCTTCCTGACGTTCTTCTACCAGGCGTCGATGGCCGAGGTCGTCTACAACGGCTCGTACGTGCCGCTCAAGGGCGTCGACATGTCGATCGCCCTGCAGTCGACGCTGAACATCTCGTTCGACATCCGCGGCGGGCTCTTCGTCCGCCAGGTCCACCACTGGGCCGCCCTGCTGTTCGTCGCCTCGGTGATGCTGCACATGGCCCGCGTGTTCTTCACCGGTGCCTTCCGCAAGCCGCGTGAGCTCAACTGGGTCTTCGGCTTCGTGCTGTGGGTCCTGGCCATGGCCGAGGGCTTCACGGGGTACTCGCTCCCCGACGACCTGCTCTCCGGCAACGGTCTGCGCATCATCGTCGGCATGATCGAGGGCGTCCCGGTCATCGGTGTCTGGATCGGCTACCTGCTCTTCGGCGGGGAGTTCCCGGGCACGGCGGTCGTCGGCCGTCTGTACACGCTGCACATCCTGCTGCTGCCGGCGATCCTCGTCGCGGTCCTCGGTGTGCACCTCGTGCTCGTCGTCATCAACAAGCACACGCAGTACGCGGGCCCGGGCAAGACCAACGAGAACGTCGTGGGTGTCCCGATCCTCCCGGCGTTCGCCGCGAAGGCCGGTGGCTTCTTCTTCATCGTCGCGGGCATCCTGACCCTCATCGCGTCGCTGTTCACGATCAACCCGATCTGGAACTACGGCCCGTACGACCCCTCCCCCGTGTCCGCCGGTACCCAGCCTGACTGGTACATCGGCTTCGCGGACGGCGCGCTCCGACTGGTCCCGCCGCACTGGGAGGTCCTGTGGTTCGGCTACACGATCTCGTTCAACATCCTGGTGCCGATCGCGATCCTCATGGGCCTCATCGTGGCGATCATGGTGTACCCGTTCATCGAGAGCTGGGTCACCGGCGACCAGCGTGAGCACCACCTGGCCGACCGCCCCCGCAACGCCCCGACGCGCACGGCAATCGGCGTCGCCGGCATCACGCTGTACGGCGCGCTCTTCACGGCGGCGTCCTCGGACCTCATCGCGACGCACTTCATGGTGTCGATCAACCACGTGATCCACGTGCTCCAGGCGACGACGGTCCTCGGCCCGTTCGTGGCGTTCTGGATCACGAAGCGCGTGTGCCTCGCGCTGCAGAAGAAGGACCGCGAGATCGTCCTGCACGGCTACGAGTCGGGCCGCATCGTCCGACTGCCGCACGGCGAGTACATCGAGGTGCACGAGCAGCTCGACGAGTACGAGCGCTGGCGTCTGCTGCAGTTCGAGGAGTACAAGCCGCTGATGATCCGCCCGGACGCCCGGGGCCGCATCACCGCCGTGCAGAAGATCCGCGCCCGCGCGTCGCGCTTCTTCTTCGAGGACCGCATCGAGCCCGTCTCGAAGCACGAGCTCGAAGCGGCGCACGCAGCGCACCACGGCCCGGACCTGGAAGGCACGCACCAGGCGCCTCAGGTCGGTGCCGGAACGAAGTAACACTTCTCGGCAAGAACGCGAACACCCCTCGTCCACTCCGTGGTCGGGGGGTGTTCGCGTTCGCCTCGACGCCGCCCCCAGTTCACGGGCTCTTCACGGGCGGCTGGTGGAATCGTGCAGGACGGTGTGGCAACGTGTTGCACCACGCACCCGTTCCGACGGAATGAGAGACCGATGGACGCCCGGACGGCCGAACACCCCAGGCCGAACCACTTCCTGCTCCACCTCAGCGACACCCACCTCATCGCCGGCGACGGCGATCTCTACGGCGCCGTCGACTCCGCCGCACGCCTCAGCCAGATCGTCGACGAGATCGAGGCGTCCGGAGCCCGACCGGAGGCGATCATCATCACCGGTGACGTCGCCGACAAGGGCGAGCCGGGCGCCTACGCCCGCGTGCGCCGTATCGTCGAACCGGCTGCCGAGCGCATCGGCGCCCAGGTCATCTGGGCGATGGGCAACCACGACGAGCGCGGCGCGTTCCGCCAGGAGTTGTTCGGCCTGCAACCGACGGACCGCCCCGTGGACTTCGTGTACGACGTCAACGGCCTCCGGGTGATCACCCTCGACACGAGCGTCCCCGGCCACCACCACGGCGAGGTCTCCCCCGCGCAGCTCGACTGGCTCGCGGAGGTGCTGTCCGAGCCGACGCCGCACGGCACCGTCCTCGCGATGCACCACCCGCCCGTGCCGAGCGTGCAGGACCTCACCGTGCTCGTGGAGCTCCGCGACCAGGCGGCCCTCGCCGAGGTCGTGGAGGGCAGCGACGTGATCTCGATCATCGCCGGGCACCTGCACTACTCGACGAGCGCCGTCTTCGCCGGCATCCCCGTGTCGGTCGCCAGCGCCACGTGTTACACGCAGGACCTCAACGAGTTCGCCGGCGGCACCCGGGGACGCGACGGCGCGCAGTCGTTCAACCTCGTGCACGTGTACGGCAACCAGGTCGTGCACTCGGTGGTGCCGATCGGGCAGTACGCCACGGTCGGTGAGCCGGTGTCGTCGGCGGAGACGGCCGCGCGCCTCGCCGCCGCCGGCGTCGTCATCCTCCCGCCGGTCGAGCCGGCACCGGTGACGTCCTCGATCCCGGTGTTCACCCTCGACGCCGTCCCGGCGTCACCGGTACGACGCTGACCCGGCCGGCCGGGGGGGCCCGGGGGCCGGGGGGCCCGCGGGCCCCGGCCGGCGGGG
>JASCOJ010000168.1 GCA_029959645.1 Microbacteriaceae bacterium PS02332
CCCCCGCGGGGGGCCCCCACCCCCCGGCGCGGGCGCCGGGCCCCCCCGTGCCCCGGGCCCCCCCGTCCGTTCTGTGGTGCGGTGACGACTAGTTGCCGATCTTGTCGTCGGCGGCCTGCTCGGCCTTGTCGATCTGGTCGCCGTGGCTCCCGCCGGTGGCCTTGTCGGCGGCGTCGGCCGCCTTGCCGAGACCGGCGTCGGTGGCCTGCTCGCCCTTGTCGCTGTCCGCGAAGTCCTTGGCCTTGTCGGTGAGGTCGCTCATGACGTGCTCCTTCGTGTCGGCGCCCCGCAACGGGACGCGGTGTCGGTGGCTACCCGGGCGACGCTGCTCGGAGCCGACCGGACGGACGTCCAGGTTCGGTCAGGCCACGCACGACGCAGGACGCCCCTCCGACCGGTGTGGTCGGAGGGGCGTCCGTCGTGCAGGGTGGGGATCAGAGCATGCGCGAGCGGCGACGCGCCAGGACCACGGTCAGGACCGTGCCGGCGAGGGCGAGCAGGCCGGCGCTGATCGCCGCGGGGGCGATGTCGGCGCCGGTGAACGCGAGCTCACCGGTCGGCGTCGCGGTGACGACACGCGTCGGAGCCGAACCGGTGCCGGTGCCGGTGCCGACCGGCGTGGTGCCGGTGGCGACGGCCGCCGTGAGGGTGAACTCGACCGGGGTCGACGGCGCGGAGACCACGGGGTCGCCGGCGGCGTCGAGGACGGGCTCGCCGCTGGCGTCGAGCAGGAAGGCCTGCGCGGCGGCGGTGTAGTCGCCGGGCTCGGCGGCCAGGGTGACGGTCCAGGTGCCGTCCGCACCGACGACGATCGGGTCGGTCGGGTCGTTCGGCTCGGCGGCGGCGCGGGCCTTCGCGTTCACCTGGTCGGTGGGGGCGGCGACGAGCAGGATGTTGCTGCCCGGGGTGCCGGTGCCGGTGAAGGTGACCTTCGAGCCGATCAGCTCCGCGCCGTCCTTCGGCGACGTGATCACCGGGGTGGCGACGGTCGGGGTCGGGGTCGGGGTCGGCGTGGTGGTGACCGCGGGCAGCGAGAACGCGACGGTGACGTCGCCGGTGCCGACGCCGCTGGTGACCTGGGTCAGGCGGACGGACTGCGCGGTGGCTGCGGTGGCGGCGAAGGTGACGTTGACGCTCCAGGCGTTGTCAGCTCCGACCGTGGCCTGCACGAGGGGGAAGGCGCCCGTGGTGCTCGTGAGCGAGACGCGCGAGCCGGCGGTGCCGGTGCCGGAGAACGTGACCGTGCGCGTGGCGGTGGTCGTGCCGTCCTTCGGCGTGGTGACCACGAGCGTCTGCGTCGCGGGGAGGTTCACGCCGACCTTGACGCTGCCGCGACCGGCACCGCCCTGGATCTGGTTGACCGTGATCGACTGCACGCGGTCGACGTTGCCCGGGAAGGTGACCTGCCCGGTCCAGTTGCCGCTCGCGTCGACGAGGATGCCCGTGGTGGGGTTCCCGGCGGAGGGGACGAGCGCGATGTTCGCGGTCGGGATGCCGGTGCCGGTCACCGTGACGGTGCGGGATGCGAGGTACTGGCCCTCGGTCGGGCTGGTCACGGTGAGCTGCGCCGCCGCGGCGGGCAGGTTGAAGGCCACCGTCTTGGCGTCGCTGAAGCCACTGCCGCCGACGACGCCGTCGACGAACGCGGTCTGGGCGACCGGTGCGTCGGCTGCGTACACGTGGTCGACCGACCAGGCGCCGCTGGCGGGGACGCTGCCGACGGTCTCGAGGACGGCGCCGGTCTGGTCGGTGTCGCGGATGACGATCTTCGATCCCGCGACCGCGGTCCCGGAGAAGACGACATCACGCGTGGGCGTGGTCTGGCCGCTGGTGGGCGAGGTCACCACGAGGTTGCCGGGTGCCGCGCTGGCGGACGTTGCGGTGAAGAGCGCTCCTCCGAGCGCGAGCGAAAGAACAGCCGGTGCGACCAGCAGCTTCCGCCATGACGACTTCGTCACGGGTTTCCGTTCGTTCGGGCGCGCGTCACCGATGGGGCAGCGAACGCCGACTGAGAAGCCGTCCCAGGGAAGTGACGGCTTTTGTAACATAGCCGGTCACAAACTCCCCGGTACAGGAACGGATCGATCGGGGACGCCGGTCGCGACCCGATCCCCGGAACCACGGGGGCTCGCCGCGGGACACGGTGGGGTCCGATGCGCATCCTGGCTGATCCGGACCGTGGAGGAGCCCTGCGGACCGCTCCGGGCCGCGGCGGTGACGCGGAGGTGTCCACTCGATAGACTCGGGTGGACCACCGGCCCGACGGTCGTGTGAGGTCCTCCGCCAACGTGAGGAGAACCAGATGCCCGCAGCAGTCATCATCGGCGCCCAGTGGGGCGACGAGGGCAAGGGGAAGGCCACCGACCTCCTCGGCAGCCGCATCGACTACGTCGTCAAGTTCAACGGCGGCAACAACGCCGGGCACACGGTCGTCGTCGGCGGCGAGAAGTACGCGCTGCACCTGCTGCCCTCCGGCATCCTCACGCCGGGCGTCACCCCCGTGATCGGCAACGGCGTCGTCGTCGACATCGAGGTCCTGTTCCAGGAGCTCGACGCCCTCAAGGCCCGCGGGGTCGACGTCTCGCGGCTCCGCGTCTCGGCGAACGCCCACGTCATCACGCACTACCACCGCACGATCGACAAGGTGACCGAGCGCTTCCTCGGGAAGCGCCAGATCGGCACCACCGGCCGTGGCATCGGCCCGACCTACGCCGACAAGATCAACCGCGTCGGCATCCGCATCCAGGACATCTTCGACGAGAACATCCTGCGGCAGAAGGTCGAGGCGGCCCTCGACCAGAAGAACCACCTGCTCGTCAAGGTCTTCAACCGCCGGGCCATCGACGCCGAAGAGGTCGTCGAGTCGCTGCTGTCCTTCGCCGACCGCCTGCGCCCGATGGTCGCCGACACCGCGCTCGAGATCCACCAGGCGCTCGAGCGGGGGGAGACCGTCCTGTTCGAGGCCGGGCAGGCCACGATGCTCGACGTCGACCACGGCACCTACCCGTTCGTGACCTCGTCGTCGGCCACGGCCGGCGGCGCCGCGACCGGATCCGGCATCGGCCCGGGCAAGCTCGAGCGCATCATCGGCATCGTCAAGGCGTACACGACCCGTGTCGGCGCCGGACCGTTCCCGACCGAGCTGTTCGACGAGTCGGGGGAGTTCCTCCGTGCCAACGGCTTCGAGTTCGGCACGACGACCGGACGCCCGCGCCGCTGCGGCTGGTACGACGCCCCGATCGCCCGGTACACGGCGCGCATCAACGGCGTGACCGACTTCGTGCTCACGAAGCTCGACGTCCTCACGGGCCTGGAGACCATCCCGGTCTGCGTCGCCTACGACGTCGACGGTGTCCGGACGGACGAGGTCCCGGTCTCGCAGTCCGACTTCCACCACGCGACGCCGATCTACGAGGAGTTCCCCGGCTGGAACGAGGACATCACCGGCGCCCGGTCGTTCGAGGACCTGCCGAAGAACGCGCAGGACTACGTCCTCGCGGTCGAGGCCATGTCCGGCGCCCGGATCTCCGCGATCGGCGTCGGCCCCGGCCGTGACGCGATCGTCGTCCGCCACGACCTGATCGGGCAGGGCTGACCGTGCGCATCCTGTTCGTCTGCAGCGGCAACATCTGCCGCTCACCCCTCGGGGTGCAGGTCCTGGAGGCCCGGCTCGGCCCCGCCGCGTCGTCCTACGTCATCGAGTCCGCGGGCACCATCGCGGACAACGCCGCGGCGATGGACGCCGCCGCGGCGGCGCAGTCCGTCCGCCTCGGTGGTGACCCGTCGACGCACGGCTCGCGTTATCTGACCGAGCAGATCGCCGGCGCGGCCGACCTCGTGCTGACGGCGGAGCGCTCGCACCGGGCGGCCGTCGTGCAGCTCGCACCACGGGCCTCCAGGCGGACCTTCACGATCAAGCAGTTCGCGCGCGTGCTCGACGGCCTCGAGCCGGGCGACCTCGACGGTGTCACGACGCCGGAGGCCCTGGTCGAACGGGTCGCACGGTTGCGTGGGTCGGTCCCGCCTCCCGCGGACCCGGCCGACGACGACGTGGACGACCCCTACCGCCGGTCCGAGGCGACGCACGTCCGGGTCGCGGACGAGATCGACGTGGCGCTGACCCGGATCGCCGAGGCGCTGCGCGCGGTCTCCTGAGGGCCGTGGCGGCCGTCGCCGTCGTCGAGCACCGGGGGACAACGTCCGATCTGCGAGTACCCCACTCGGATGCCTGTACCCCGTTCCGCGCCCGGTGAAGCCCGGAGTTCCGCGGATCGCAGATGAACATCCCGGGCTGAACCCGTGAATACAGGCGGTGTGATCAGGATCGGGTCGGGCGATGTCGTAGCGTTCAACCACAGCACGACGTACCCCGAATGCGACAGGAGAGCAGCGCCATGAGCATCACCAGCACCGACACCGCCACCCAGCGCGAGGTGACCGTCGACACCGACACGGTCGACGTCATGGCCGTCCTCGAAGCAGAGGCCGCCGCCGGTACCCGTGCCGCCCGCGCCAAGCTCGCCTGGACCCAGGAGGACGACGGCGAGTGGATCGCCAACTACGGCGGCTACTTCGGCGGCACCGTGGAGAAGCGCGACGCCCGGTACGTCGCCTCGGACACGTTCGGCCTGGTCGTCGGCGACTTCGGCTCGCTCGAGGACGCCCAGAACGGCCTCGCCGCCCGCCTGCACGTCATGCTCCCCTCGGTCATCCGGCCGGTCGCGTAAGACCCCTCCCGGACCCACGAACGCCCCGTCGACCTCGGTCGGCGGGGCGTTCGTCGTCGTGGTCGTCCTACTCGGGCAGGCGGTACGCCCCCACGGTGATCGCGTGCGCGCCCTGCCCGGCGAGGCCCCGCACCCCCGCGTCGGCACGCGCGCGGTTCGGCACCGAGTCCTTCGCCGCCCACGCCGCGAGCGCCGACTGCAGCTCGTGGTCGTTCGTCACGATGCTCGTCGTCACGGTGCCGCTGCGGTCCTCCGGCTGCACGAACGTCGAGGCCGACGGCGACGAGTAGTACACGCACGTGTCGAACCACGTCCGGGCGACGCCGGTGTGCTCGTCGACGAACCTCGCGAGGCGACGGGCCTGCACCCGGACCTGCTGCGCGGGTGACGCGCCCTTCGCCGCGACCCGGACCTGCCACCAGTGCTCGGCCTCCTGCTCGTGCCCCAGCACCTGACGGCTCCGCACCTGCACGGCGAACGGCGGCACGAGGGACGACTCGTCCACGAGGTTCCGGAACGCCGGGTGCACCTCGCTCGGCCGACGTCCGTCGAACACGATGCCGCTCCAGCGCTTGCTCTCGATGACCAGGCCGCGGCCGGAGTCCGACACGAGCACGTGGTCCGCCTGCGCGACGAACTTCCGCCACGAGTTCTGTTCGGTCTCGCCGACCGGCACGAACACGACGTTCGTCATGAGCACGCCGTTCACGCCCGCGGCCCGGCAGGCCCGGAGGACCGCCTGCTCGGACGCCTCCTCCCACTTCATGCCCGTGCGGGCGAGCGCACGGCTCTCCTCCGCCTCGGTCAGGGCGTCCCGCCGCGCTCCCTCGGCCGTGGCGACCTGCGCGTCCCGGTCCGCCTCGATCCGGGCGGTCGCGTCGCGGTGCTCGGCCTCGAGCCGGGCGAGCTCGTCGCGGCGGATCCGCTCGGCAGCGTCGCGCTCGGCACGTGCGGTGGTCTGGTGGCGCCGCAGGAGGAGCACCAGGACGACCACCACGACGGCGAGACCCCCGGCGACCACCCACGGAACGAGTTCGCTGGTCATGGGGCAACCCCACCACGTGGACCGGCCGGGAGGCCCTCCCCGCGTCGGCGCGTCCGCCTTCCCTCCGTCGTCGGTACCGTGGGCGCCATGGGACAGCGGGGGAACGGGACCGGCGGCTGGTGGGTCTGGGTCATCACGGGCGTGGTCATCACGATCGGCGCCGTCGCGCTGCTCGAGCACTGGTTCCGTGTGTCCTCGTCGGCCGCCATCGGGTGGGGCACCTTCGCTGCCGCGTCCTTCCACAGCCGTCGGCGGGTTGACGTCCGGAGTCCGGCGCTCTGGGGCATGTCTGCGGTGATGGTGTTCCTCCTCATCGGTCTGACGTTGCTGCTCGGGGCGGCCGGCCTCAGCAACGACGACCGGACGGACAGCGTCGTCCCCGGTGCCGTGCTCGGTGGCGCGCTGTTCGCAGCGGGCGCGCTCGGCCTGCTCGTGCTGCGTGTCCTGCAGCGACGGAAGGCCGTCACGGACGAGGTCGAGCGACACCGCGCCGAGCACGCTGCACCGACGACGACGACGGGGGCTTCGACGACGGGGGCGGCGGCGGACGACCTGTCCTGACCGGTCAGCTGCGCCCGGCCGTCGATCCCGGACGTCGGGGTCGCAGGAGCGCCCCGTCCACGGCCTCCAGGTCGCACGACTTGCCGCGTGCGTGTCGTCGAGGTCGCAGGAGCGCCCGGTCAGGGGCCTCCAGGTCGCAGAATTCTGGAACCTGGGGGGGGGGGGGGGGGGGGGGGGGGGGGGATTATTTAAAAAAATACCCCCCCCCACCCCACTCTGAGATATG
>JASCOJ010000169.1 GCA_029959645.1 Microbacteriaceae bacterium PS02332
CCGTGTAGGTGACCAGGCGCCCGACGACCGCCGGGTCCGGGTCCTGCCGGACCCGGTGGAGGAGAGCGTTCGCCGTCTCGTGCGCGACACGGTTGACCACGGCCGGGTCCTCACCGCCCTGGATGGCGGCGAACTCGGCGTCGGTGAACTGGACGGGACGGTGGTGGTCGCGAGGCACCCGGCGAGTGTAGGCGCTGCCGGTGACACCGGCAGGGTGCCGGTGTCCGTCGCGGATGCCCGTCGGTCGTCGCAGCTGAACTACGCTGGAGACGAGGGCCTCTAGCTCAGTCGGTAGAGCACCGGACTTTTAATCCGAGGGTCGTGGGTTCGAGCCCCACGGGGCCCACGCGGCCCACGGCACCAGCACGAGCGGACGGCGATGCGAACCACGGACACCACCCGCCTGCGCGTCGTCCTCGTGGCCGTGGCCCTGGCCGTGGCCGTCCTCGCGACCACCGCCGCGTGGTTCCGCATCGACCCCGTCGCGCAGGCCAGCCTGTGGGCCGAGGACGGCCGCGACTTCGTCTCCGAGGAGACCCTGCTCGGCCTCGGTGCCACGCTCTTCCGCTCGTTCGGGGGCTACCTGCAGTTCATGCCGCGCGTGGTCGCCGCCCTCAGCGACTCGGTGGCGGACGCCGCGCACCTCGCGCAGACGGTCACCGCCCTGTCGTGCGCGGTCGTGGGCGGGGTCAGCGCCCTCCTCTGGGCGTACGGGCGGACGCTGCTCCGGACCCGGACCGCGCCGTTCCTGCTCGCCGCGGTGCCACCGCTCATCCCGATGGCGCCGCGCGAGGCCCTCGGCACGATGAACAACCTGCACTCCTTCCTGCTGCTGCTCCTGCCGTTCGTCCTCGTCTCCGTGCCCCGGAGCTGGTGGACGTCGGCGGGCTCGGCGGTCGTGGTCGTCGCGATCGTCCTCAGCGAGCCGCAGGCGGTCCTGTTCGCACCGCTGCTGCTCGTCGGCATCCGGCAGCGTCGGAAGTGGCTGGTGGGCGCGGCCTTCGTCGTGACGTCCGCAGCGCAGCTCGCCACCACCGTGCTGTTCCCCCGTCCCGCGATCTCCTACGGGAGCACGCCGGTGACGTTCGCGGACGTCGTCGTCGGGTTCGTCACGGTGCCGGTCCCCGCCGTGTGGACGTCGCGCCTCGACGCCGTCGGCGGAGCCGTGTCCGACGTCGGCGTCTGGCCGTTCGTCGTGCTCGCCGCGGTGTGCCTGGCGTCTGCGGTCGCCGGGGTCGTCCTCGGGCGCACGGCGCACCGCTGGCTCGTCCCCGGGACCGTCCTCGGAGCTGCGGTCGTCTGGTCGGCGTCGCTCCTCGTCTCGCCGGCGGAGGGCTTCGTCTTCACCGCAGGGGTCGCCGACCACGTCGCCGGGTTCAGCCCGACCCGGTACGTGACCGTGACGTCGGGCTTCCTGCTGGTCGCGCTCGTGGTCACCGCGGACGCACTGTGGGGACGGGGCCGTGTCCGTCGCGTGCTGGCCGTCGTCCTCGCCGTCGCGGTCGCGGTGCCGCTCGTCGTCGGCTTCCACGACACCGGGCACAACACCCGCTCCGACGGCCCGACGCTCCCCTCGCAGGTGGACGAGGCCCGCGCGACCTGCGAACGGACGGGAGGCCCGACCGTGGTCGTCCGGCAGGCACCGGACTACGCGCCCTGGCTGACGACGCTCCCCTGCGGGGACCTGCTCGGGAGCGGCGCGCCGGGGCCGCGGTGACGCGACGCCCGGAGGGGTACAAGCCCTGCACAGCAGATGTCCCGCGGGTTCACCGTCCACATCGGGCAACACACAGCGGAAGCAGTGCTCGGCAGCGATACGGTCGTTTTCGGCCCCGCTCCTCGCGGGACGCCAGCACCGCACGCACCAGACCGAACGGGGTACACACCGTGAACGAGCCCATCGACGCCACGCAGACCAGCTCCACCGGTGACGCGCGCCGCATCGTCGAGCTCGCGGCCGCCACCGACACGAGGATGAGCGACGCGTTCCTGCTCGACACCCTGCGCCGGAGCACCCAGGTCAGCACCCGGCACATCCGCACCGACTTCGTCGAGGTCGCGACCGCGACCGCCGTCCTCGGGTACGTGTGCCGGCAGCAGAGCGACTACGTCGCCCTGCGCGGTGACGACCCGGCGTGGGCGCAGGAGATCGGGCGCTACCCGAGCGAGTCGCTCGCGGTCGAAGCGCTCCGCATGCGCCGGGCCTGACCCGCGACCTCACCCGACCAGCGCGACCTCGCCGGGCCGTGCGGGCCAGGGCGACCCGCGCGGCCGTACCGGCCAGGGCGGCCCACTGCGGCCGTGCCGGTCAGGCAGCCGCGGTCAGGACCAGACCCGGCGGATCCCCCAGGAGCCGGTCCAGGTCTCGTCGGCCTCGAGCCAGCGGAGACCCTCGCCCGAGTTCAGCGCGTCGGCCGGCGCCGTCATCGGCTCGACGGCGACCGCGAGGCCCTTGCCGTCGCCACGCGGGAACTCCCGCGAGGTGAACACCTGCACGTAGGCGAACGACGGGTCCTGCCACAGCTCGACGCCGTCGCCCTCCGGGCCGTGCAGGCTCGTGCGCCGGACGCCGTCCGCGTCGGCGGCGACGTCGGTGTAGGCGGTGTCGAGGTCCGAGTCGCCCGCACGGCGGCCCTGGCGGAGGTCGACGTCGGTGCCCTCGACCGGACGCGTGCCGTTCGGGATCTTCTGCTCGTCGACCGTGAAGGCCGTCGCTGCGTCGAGCCGCACGACGAGGTCCTCGGCGGGGGTGTCGCCGGCGCGCAGGTACGGGTGCGCCCCGACGGCGAACGGCGCCGGCCGCCCCGAGCGGTTCGTGATGGTGTGGGTGATCCGGATCCCGTCGTCGACGAGTTCGTGGTGCACCCGGGTCTCGAGGGTGAACGGCCATCCGTGCTGCGGGTGCACCGTCGCCTGCTGCTCGATCGACGACTCCGTCTGCTCGACCACGCGGTACGGCGAGAACCGGAGCAACCCGTGCGAGGCGTTGCCGTACTTCGGCTCGGAGACGTCGAGCTGCTGCGTCGCCCCGTCGAGCTGCCAGCGTCCACCGGCGACCCGGTTCGGCCACGGCACGAGCACGATGCCGTTCGCGCCGGCCGGGGCCTCGCTCGCGGGGAAGGGCTCGGTGAGGTCGAACCCGGCGACGCGGAGCTCGCGGATGCCGGCGGCCACCTCGGTGACGACCGCCTCGACGACGCCGTCGGGTCCGGCGTGCCGCAGGTGGTACTGGCCGCCGGTCGGGGCTGCTGCGCTCATGGGGTCTCGTTCCTCTCCGGTGCGTCGGTCACACGCGGTGTGCGGCCGGTCGGACGTGCTCCGTCGGCGACGACCACGGTCACCCCGGCGGCCCGGACGGGTCCGAGCGCCTCCGCGGTGACTCCGGCGGTCACGACGACGTCGACGTCCTCCAGCGTGCTCACCACGCCGATGTCGGCGCGCCCGAACTTCGAGCCGTCGACCACCACGACGGTACGCCTGCCCGCCGCGGCGAGCATCCGCTTGGCCTCGGTCTCGGGCAGGTTGACGTTCGTGAGCCCGTGCTCGACGTCGAGGCCGGTCCCGCCGAGGAACACCGTGTCCGCCGACAGCATCGGCAGCACGGTGCCGTTGAAGGGTGCGACGAGTGAGTGCTGCAGCGGGCGGAGCGTGCCGCCCGTGACGACCACCGTGAAGCGCGGGACGGCCCGTTCGAGCGCCAGGGCCGTCGTCAGGGAGTTCGTCACAACCGTGACGTCGACGAGGTCCTCACGTGCGACGAGCGCCTCGGCGACGGCCGCCGGGGTCGTCCCGACGTCGAGCACGATGCACTGCCCGGACCGGACGAGTTCGGCGGCGGCCCGGCCGATCGCGGCCTTCGCGGTGCTGTTCTCCACCGCGGTCTCCTCGAAGGGCCGTTCGCGGGAGCCGGCCCCGAGGCGGACCGCACCGCCGTGCACCCGGCGGATCCGGGCCTCCTGGTCGAGGGCGGCGAGGTCCTGCCGGACCGTCACCTCGCTGGTGCCGAGGGCGGCGGCGAGCGCCGCGGTCCGCACCATGCCGCTGGCGCCCTCGACGATCGTGACGATGCGGTCCTGGCGCAGCAGCGCAGGCAGGACGGGAGGCTCGTCGGTCGTCACAGCGAGCAGTTTCGTCTCCTTCCGGTTGCTTTCGCAACCCTTCGGGTCCGAGTACGCTGGGTCGGTGATCACGAAACGTGCGACGACGCTCGCGGACGGCCGCGACCTGTTCTACTTCGACGACGCCGACTCGGCGCTCCCCGCCGAGCGGAGCATCGACGAGCGGGTGCTCGACCCGCGGCCGGAGACCGCGCGGATGCGCCAGGACGTGTTGACCGGCGAGTGGGTATCCATCGCCGCGAGCCGGCAGAACCGGGTGTTCCTGCCGCCGGCCGACCAGGACCCGCTCGCGCCGCAGACGGCGCAGAACCCGTCCGAGATCCCGAGCCGGTACGACGTCGCCGTGTTCGAGAACCGCTCGCCGTCGTTCGGCCCGCTGCTCGAGGCCGAGGACGCCCCCGAGTCGATCGCGTCCCTCAGCGACGTCGGGTTGAACCGCCAGCTGCGGAGCGTCGGCCGGTGCGAGGTCGTCTGCTTCTCCCCCGAGACCGCCGGGTCGTTCGCCTCGATCTCGGAGTCGCGGGCCCGCACGGTCGTCGAGGCCTGGGCGGACCGCACCGCCGCGCTGTCCGCGATGCCGGGCATCCAGCAGGTGTTCCCGTTCGAGAACCGTGGCGAGGCGATCGGCGTCACACTGCACCACCCGCACGGGCAGATCTACGCCTACCCGTACGTCACCCCGCGCACGCAGCGGCTCCTGGCGTCGATCGAGCGCTTCGGGCCGGACCTGTTCGAGCAGCACCTCGCGAACGAGCGGGCGTCGGAGCGGGTCGTCCTCGCGGGCGAGCACTTCACCGCCTTCGTGCCGTTCGCCGCCCGGTGGCCGATCGAGGTCCACCTGCTGCCGCACCGCCACGTGCCGGACTTCGCCGGCCTCACCGAGGCCGAGAAGGACGAACTCGCCGTCATGCACCTGCGGCTGACGCGCGGGCTCGACCAGCTCTACGGCGACCCGACGCCCTACATCGCCGCCTGGCACCAGGCCCCGGTGCACGTCGCCCGGGACACCGTGCGGCTCATGCTGCAGATCACGTCCCCGCGTCGCGCGGCCGACAAGCTGAAGTTCCTGGCCGGCAGTGAAGCCGCCATGGGCGCCTGGATCGGGGACCTCGTGCCCGAGAAGGCGGCCGAGTTCATCCGAGGAGGGATCGAGCGCGCATGACGTTCCAGCAGGTCTACGGGTACGAGCCGGCGGTGCGGTACTCCGCCCCCGGCCGCGTCAACCTCATCGGTGAGCACACCGACTACAACGACGGGTACGTGCTGCCCTTCGCGATCGACCGCCGCACCACGGCCGACATCGCACCGCGGGAGGACCGCGTCCTCCGCGTCGCGTCGTCGTTCGACCAGGAGGGCGGCCCGGTGTCGCTGTCCCTCGACGACCTCGCACCCGAGGCGATGGACGGCTGGTCGGCGTACGTCTTCGGCATCGCGTGGGCGCTCCGCGAGCAGGCCGGCGTCTCCCTCGACGGACGGACCGGCTTCGACGTCTTCATCGACTCGGACGTCCCGGTCGGCGCGGGCCTGTCGTCGAGCGCGGCGATCGAGTGCGGCATCGCGCTGGCCTTCACCGACCTGTGGGACCTCGGCCTCGACCGGAAGGCCCTCGCCCGGGTCGGCCAGTACTCCGAGAACCACGCCGTCGGCGCCCCGACCGGGATCATGGACCAGTCCGCGTCGCTCCTCGGCGAGCAGGACGCGGTCGTGTTCCTCGACTGCCGCACCCTCGACACGGCGGTCGTGGACCTCGCGCTCGAGACGAACGGCCTCGAGGTCCTCGTCATCGACACCCGCGTCGAGCACGCCCACGCGACCGGCGGCTACAAGGCCCGGCGGGAGTCGTGCGAGCGCGGCGCCGAGGTCCTGGGCGTCCCGGCGCTCCGGGACGTCGGCGTCGACGACCTGCCGCGCGCGCAGGAGCTGCTCGACGACGAGACCTTCCGCCGTGTCCGCCACATCGTGACCGAGGACCAGCGCGTCCTCGACACCGTCCGCACGCTCCGCGAGCAGGGGCCGCGTGCGATCGGCGACCTGCTCGTCGCGTCGCACGCCTCGATGCGCGACGACTTCGAGATCTCCGTGCCGGAGCTCGACCTGGCGGTCGAGACCGCGATGGCGCACGGCGCCGTGGGTGCCCGGATGACGGGCGGCGGCTTCGGTGGTGCCGCGATCGCGCTCGTCGACCGGGAGGCCCGGGAGCGGATCGCCACGGCCGTCACCGCCGCCTTCGCCGAGGCCGGGCACCGCGAACCGACGGTGTTCACGGTGCACGCGGCGCAGGGCGCGCGCCGCGACGGGTAGACCGCGACCGCGCTCGAATCCCCGGGCGGCGATCACCGGAGAACGGCCCCGGCGCGGGGGGGCGGGGGCGCGGCGGGGGCGGCGCCGGGGGCCCGGGCCCGGGCGGCGGGGGGGGGGCGG
>JASCOJ010000016.1 GCA_029959645.1 Microbacteriaceae bacterium PS02332
TGGCGGTGCCGCGCCGCCACGGACTTCGGGCCGTGCTTGAGGGCGGTCCGCGCGGTCCCCTCCTCGGAACTGACGGAGCGGGCCGCGGTGATCACCGCGGCCCGCTCAGGTGCCAGTTCCGGGAACGAGAGTGCACCCAGGTCGAGGGTGCGCTCCGGGTCCCCGCCCTCCCGCTTTGTCTCGGACGGCGGGAGGAGGACGGTCAGTCCGGTCAGGACGCCAGCGCGGCCTGCCGCGCCACGATCGTGACCGTGTCGTGCTCGACCGAGAGGAAGCCGTCCTCGGCGTCCACCGCGACGGTGGACCCGTCGGCCCGCGTGATGCGGACCTGACCCTGCGCGAGGATCGCGAGCATCGGCTCGTGCCCCGCGAGGATGCCGATCTGGCCCTCCGTCGTGCGTGCGACGACCATGGTGGTGTCGCCCGACCAGACCTCGCGGTCGGCCGAGACGACGCTCACGCTGAGACCCGCCATGTCAGCGGTTCTCCTTCTGGATCTGCGACCACTTCTCTTCCACGTCGTTGATGCCACCGACGTTGAAGAACGCCTGGGTCGCGACGTGGTCGAACTCGCCGTCGGCGATGGCGCGGAAGGACTCGATCGTGTCCTTCAGCGGGACGGTCGATCCCTCGACGCCCGTGAACTTCTTCGCCATGTACGTGTTCTGCGAGAGGAACTGCTGAATCCGGCGAGCACGCTCGACGGTGATCTTGTCCTCTTCGGAGAGCTCGTCGACACCGAGGATCGCGATGATCTCCTGCAGTTCCTTGTTCTTCTGCAGGATCGCCTTGACGCGGGTCGCGGTCTCGTAGTGGTCCGCGCCCAGGTACCGGGGGTCCATGATCCGCGACGTCGAGGTCAGCGGGTCGATGGCCGGGTACAGGCCCTGGGAGGCGATCTCACGGGAGAGCTCGGTCGTCGCGTCGAGGTGCGCGAACGTCGTCGCCGGCGCCGGGTCTGTGTAGTCGTCAGCCGGGACGTAGATCGCCTGCAGCGAGGTGATCGAGTGACCACGCGTCGAGGTGATGCGCTCCTGGAGCACACCCATCTCGTCGGCGAGGTTCGGCTGGTAGCCCACCGCGGACGGCATGCGGCCGAGCAGCGTCGAGACCTCGGAGCCGGCCTGCGTGAAGCGGAAGATGTTGTCGATGAAGAGCAGGACGTCCTGCTTCTGCACGTCGCGGAAGTACTCCGCCATCGTCAGCGCCGACAGGGCGACCCGGAGGCGCGTCCCCGGCGGCTCGTCCATCTGGCCGAACACGAGGGCCGTCTTGTCGAAGACCCCCGCCTCCTCCATCTCACCGATGAGGTCGTTGCCCTCACGGGTGCGCTCGCCGACACCGGCGAACACGGACACACCACCGTGGTCCTGCGCGACGCGCTGGATCATCTCCTGGATGAGGACGGTCTTGCCGACGCCCGCACCACCGAAGAGGCCGATCTTGCCACCCTGCACGTACGGGGTGAGGAGGTCGATCGACTTGATGCCGGTCTCGAACATGGTGGTCTTCGACTCGAGCTGGTCGAAGGCCGGGGCCTTGCGGTGGATCGGCCAGCGCTCGGTGATCTCCACCTTCTCGTCGGTGTTGAGGATGTTCCCCAGCACGTCGAAGACCTTGCCCTTGGTGACGTCGCCGACGGGGACCGAGATCGGAGCGCCCGAGTCACGGACCTCCTGACCGCGGACGAGGCCGTCGGTCGGCTTCAGGGAGATGGCACGGACGAGGTCGTCGCCGAGGTGCTGCGCGACCTCGAGGCCGATCTCCTGCGACGAGTCACCGATGGTGATGGTCGTGAACAGGAGGTTGTACATCTCCGGGATGGCGTCGTGCGGGAACTCGATGTCGACGACGGGACCCGTGACACGGGCGATCCGGCCGACACCGGGCGCCGACGACGTCTCGACCGCGGGAGTTGCGGTGTCGGTCATGGCTGGTGCCTTCCTGGTGGGTTCTGTCCGCGAGCGACGCGGACTACTTCTTCTTCGTCGAGAGGGCGTCGGCGCCGCCGACGATCTCGGAGATCTGCTGCGTGATCTCCGCCTGTCGCGCGTTGTTCGCGAGACGGGTGAAGTCACGGATCAGCGAGTCCGCGTTGTCACTGGCTGCCTTCATGGCCTTCTGCCGGGCAGCGTGCTCGGAAGCAGCCGACTGGAGCATGGCGTTGAAGATGCGGCTCTCGATGTAGACCGGGAGCAGCGAGTCGAGCACCGCGTCGGCGTCCGGCTCGAACTCGTAGAGCGGCAGCGGGTCGTTGCCGACGGGCTCGTCGACACCGTCGACGACCTCGAGCGGCAGCAGGCGCACGACCTGCGGCTCCTGCGTGGCGAGGCTGAGGAACCGGTTGAAAACGATGTGGATCTCGTCCACGCCGCCCTCCGCGGTGTCCTGCAGGAACTTCGCCACGACGGCGTCGCCGATCTCCTTGGCCGTCGCGAACTCCGGCTGGTCGGTGTTGCCGACCCACTGCTGCTCGGACGCACGCTCGCGGAACGCGAAGTACCCGACGGACTTGCGGCCGACCAGGTAGTAGACGACGTCCTTGCCCTCGCTGCGGAGCAGGGAGGCGAGCTCCTCGCCCTGCTTGAGGACGTTCGTGCTGAACGCACCGTTCAGACCGCGGTCGGACGTGAACAACACGACGGCCGCACGGGTCGACGTCGCCGGCTCGGTCGTCAACACGTGGTCGACGTTCGAGAACGTCGCAACGGCCGACACGGCCCGGGTCACCGCACGCGAGTACGGGCCGGACGCAGCCATGCGGGCCTGCGCCTTCTGGATCCGCGACGCCGAGATCAGCTCCATGGCGCGCGTGACCTTCTTCGTGGTCTTCGCGGACTTGATCCGCTGACGGTAGACCCGGACCTGGGCTGCCATCTAGCGACGACCCTTGACGATCTGCTCCTGGTCGACGTCCTCGGCGTCCGCCGAGTCGAACTGCTCGGACCCGAGGGTCTTGCCGTCGCTCGTCTGGAAGCTCTTGGTGAACTCGTCGATCTGCTTCGACATCTCGGCGACGGTGTCGTCACTGAGCTGGTTCGTCTCGCGCAGGGTCGTGAGCACGTCGGAGTTGCGACGCAGGTGGTCGAGCAGCTCGGACTCGAAGCGCAGCACGTCCGGCACGGGGACCGTGTCGAGCTTGCCGTTGGTGCCGGCCCAGATCGAGACGACCTGCTCCTCCACCGGGTACGGCGAGTACTGCGGCTGCTTCAGCAGCTCGGTCAGGCGGGCACCGCGGTCGAGCTGACGACGCGACGCCTGGTCGAGGTCGGACGCGAACATCGCGAACGCCTCGAGCGAGCGGTACTGCGCCAGTTCGAGCTTCAGCGTGCCGGAGACCTTCTTGATCGACTTCACCTGGGCGTCACCACCGACGCGGGACACCGAGATGCCCACGTCGACGGCCGGACGCTGGTTCGCGTTGAAGAGGTCCGACTGCAGGAAGATCTGGCCGTCGGTGATCGAGATCACGTTGGTCGGGATGTACGCCGAGACGTCGTTCGCCTTGGTCTCGATGATCGGGAGGCCCGTCATCGACCCGGCGCCGAGCTCGTCGGACAGCTTCGCGCAACGCTCCAGCAGACGGGAGTGCAGGTAGAAGACGTCACCCGGGTAGGCCTCGCGCCCCGGCGGACGACGCAGGAGGAGCGACACCGCACGGTAGGCCTCGGCCTGCTTCGACAGGTCGTCGAACACGATGAGGACGTGCTTGCCCTGGTACATCCAGTGCTGGCCGATGGCCGAACCGGTGTACGGGGCGAGGTACTTGAAGCCGGCCGGGTCGGAGGCGGGGGCGGCGACGATGGTGGTGTACTCCATCGCGCCGGCGTCCTCGAGCGCGCCCTTGACGGAGGCGATCGTGGAGCCCTTCTGACCGATGGCGACGTAGATGCAGCGGACCTGCTTGTCCTCGTCGCCCGATTCCCAGTTGGCCTTCTGGTTGATGATCGTGTCGATCGCGATCGCCGTCTTGCCGGTCTGGCGGTCGCCGATGATCAGCTGACGCTGGCCGCGGCCGACGGGGATCATCGCGTCGATGGCCTTGATGCCGGTCTGCATCGGCTCGTGGACCGACTTGCGGGACATGACGCCCGGCGCCTGCAGCTCGAGGGCACGACGACCCTCGGCGGCGATCTCGCCGAGACCGTCGATCGGGGCGCCGAGCGGGTCGACGACCCGGCCGAGGAACGCGTCGCCGACCGGGGCGGAGAGGACCTCGCCCGTGCGGGTGACTTCCTGGCCCTCCTCGACACCGGAGAACTCGCCGAGCACGATGGCGCCGATCGAGTCCTCGTCGAGGTTCTGGGCGAGGCCGAGCGTGCCGTCTTCGAAACGGATCAGCTCGTTGGCCATGACGCCGGGGAGGCCTTCGACGTGGGCGATGCCGTCACCGGCGTCGGTGACGTGCCCGACCTCGGCCGTGGAGGCCTTCGTCGGCTCGTAGTTCGAGACGAAGTCCTTCAGGGCATCACGGATCTCATCGGGGCTGATGGTGATGTCTGCCATGGGATTTTCCTTGTGTGTTTCCGGGGCCCTTCGGCTCCGAGAGGGTGATGCTGCCGGGCGGGGCAGTTCCCGTTGTGGACTTGGGTGGGGCGAGTCCGACCGTACGCTCAGCGAGCGAGCTGCAGCCGGAGGTCCGCCAGGCGCGTGGCCACGGTGCCGTCGATGACGTCGCCCCCGACCTGCACCCGGACCCCGCCGACGACCGCGGGGTCGACGACCTGGTTGACGGTGATGTCCCGGCCGTACCGCTCGGCGACGCCACGGGCGACGCGAGCCGCCTGACCGTCGGAGAGCGGGGCTGCGGTGGTCACGATCGCGACGAGCTTGCCGGACTGCTCCGCGACGATCCGCGACGCGTCCCGGACCAGCTCGCCGATGCGGCGGCCTCGCGGCTGCTGCACCAGGCTCGACAGGATCTGGATCGTCTGCGCGGACGCCTTACCGGCCATGAGGCGCTCGACGAGCTGCCCCTTCTGGTCGGGGCTGCCGAGCTTGGTCCCGAGCGCGAGCTCGAGGCCAGCGTCCGACCGGACGGCCGTCTCGAAGGCGAACAGCTCCGCCTCGATCGGGGTGCCGGGGTCCGCGGTCGCAGCGACCGTCCGGACACCGGCGTCCTCGATGCCGGCGAGCAGGTCCTGCGAGGAGGACCAGCGCGACCCGGCGACGGCGGTCAGCACCGCACGTGTGGCCTCGGACCGACCGGCGAAGACGCGGTCGATGAGGACCTTCTTGCCGACCGCGTCGGCCGTCGGGTCCGCCAGGAGGACCAGCAGCTGCTGCGCACCGGCGATCGCACGCCCTGCGGCGAGGATCTCGGCACCGGTGGCCAGGTCGGCGGCACCGCCGAGGTCGGCGAGCACCGCCCTCGTGGACCGCAGTGCTTCACGGGTCGCGCTGCGCATGCTCAGTACTCCGTCCCGGCCTGCGTCGGCTCGGCGTTCCGCGACGACTCGAGGTCGGCGAGGAAGCGGTCGACGACGGCGTTGGCCTTGGCGTCGTCCGAGAGCGACTCACCGATCACGCCGGACGCGAGGTCCAGCGCGAGGGTGCCGACCTCGGCGCGGAGCGACTGGAGCGCGCTCTGGCGCTCGGCCTCGATCTGCGCCTGGGCGTTGGCGGTGATGCGCGCGGCGTCGGCCGAGGCCTGCTCGCGCACCTCGTTGCCGATGGCGGTCGCGTCCGCACGGGCCTGCTCGCGGATGCGGGATGCCTCGGCACGCGCGTCCGCCAGCTGCTTGTTGTACTCGTCGAGCGCCGCTGCGGCCTGCTGCTGAGCGGCTTCGGCCTTCTTGATGCCGCCCTCGATGGCCTCCGTGCGCTCATCGAGCATCTTCGTGATGCGCGGCGTGACGACGCGCCACATCACGATGAAGATGATGACGAAGGCGACCGCGGACCACAGGATGTCGTACCACGGCGGGATCAGCGGGTTGTGGGGCTCCTCCGCCGCCGCGATGATGAGTGCGTTGAGCATCGAGGGACCTTAGTTGGTGAAGATGAAGTACGTGGCGATGCCGATGAAGGCCAGGGCCTCGGTGAAGGCGATACCGATGTACATGAGGGTCGTCAGACGGCCCTGGAGCTCGGGCTGGCGGGCCACGGACTCGATCGTCTTGCCGACGACGATGCCGACGCCGATGGCCGGGCCGATCGCAGCGAGGCCGTAGCCAACCGTCGCGATGTTGCCGTTGATCTCCGCGAGAACGGTCGTTGCGTCCACGTGTTTTCCTTTCGAGGTGCGGGCCCAGCGGTTGCCGGCCCCGGAGGGGTCAGTGAGGGATCAGTGCTCGTCAGCCAGCGCCAGCTGGATGTAGACGGCGGTGAGGAGCATGAAGACGTACGCCTGGAGCAGCGCGACGAGGATCTCGAAGAAGCTGAAGGCGATCCCGAACGCCAGCGTGCCGACGCCGAACAGCGCGAGCAGGTTGTGCGTGTCGAAGAAGAAGAACCACGTGGCCGAGAAGAACAGCACCAGCAGCAGGTGGCCGACGACCATGTTCATGAGGAGTCGGAGCGTCAGCGTGATGGGCCGGAGCACGAAGGTCGAGACGAGCTCGATCGGCGTCACGATGATGTAGAGCGGCCACGGCACCCCGGGCGGGAAGAGCGAGTTCCGGAGGAACGTGCCCGGGTGCTTGCGGAGACCCGCGTAGATGAAGGCGAGGTAGGCGACGATCGCGAGGATCATCGGCATCGCGATGCGACTGGTGCCGGCGATGTTCATGAACGGGATGAGCCCCGTCAGGTTCATGAACAGGACACCGAAGAAGATCGTCGCGAGGAGCGGCAGGAAGCGCTTGCCGTCCTTCTCGCCCAGGTTGTCGAAGGTGTTGCGTCGGACCACGTCGAACGCGTACTCGATGAACGCCTGGCCCCGGTTCGGGACCAGCTTCAGGGCACGGGTGCCGGCGAAGGCGAACACGAGGAGCACCGCCACCGCGAAGAAGCGGATGAGGACGATGCGGTCCATCTCGAAGGGGGTACCGGCGAAGAAGATCGGGTCCGGGAAGAACTCGTTGATCGACGGACCATGGAACTCGGCGGCCTTGCTGCTCCCCGCCGCCACGGCATCAACCGCGGCGGTGAGGGACAGGGGAAGAGCGTGGGATAGCAGCGCTGTCTCCTGTGTCGGCGCGCGCACGCATGGCACGCGATGGTGGACTGAAGTGGAGGCTCACCCGACCGAGCTCGTGCTCCGGTAGCGGGCTCCGAGAAGCGTATCAGGTGTGCGCGGCTTCTCGGGCTCTCAGGCCCGCGGGCCGCGCTTCTCAGCGTCCGTCCGGGCGGCCCCGTGAGCACCGTCGTCAGCGCCGTCCCCGGGCAGGGACACCCCGATCGGGACGCGGCTGCGGGCGATGACGCTGACGTCGATGACCAGCGAGCCGACCACGCCGACGATGATCGCGACGGCGAGGACCGGTGTGCTGACCCAGTCGCGGTCCTTGAGGGACACGAGCACCACGATGAACAGCACGAACTTCACGAGGAACGTGCCCATGATCGTCCCGAAGAAGGCACCGGAGATCATCTGCCCGTGGGAGAACCGGATGGCGAGCAGGACGCTGACGGCCGTGAGCCCGCAGAACACGACGCTCATCACGGCGCCGATGAGCCCACCGGCGAGTCCGGGGCCGCCGGCGACCAGCAGCCCGACGACCCCGCCGACCACGGCGAGGGCGACGGCGAGCACCGCCCCCTGGAGGAGGATGCGGCGGAACACCGGCCGGACGTGGTCGAGGCCGTTCGGGGTGGTCACGAGGGGTCTCCTGGGGTGGGTCGGGGTCGGGTCGGCTGGTCGGGTCGCGTCCGGTGCGGTGTGCCCGGCGCGGTGTGCTGCGCGGCGGCCCGGTCGAGCGGGTCGAGGCTGGCGTCCGGGCCGGCACCGCGACGGCCCGCCGCGATCTGGGCCGCGATCTCCACGCGCTTGCGACCGAGCGGGGCGAACGTCACGATCGCGCACACCGTGAAGCCCACGGCGACGAAGGCCGCGACCCACCACCAGTGCACGAAGAGGAACAGCAGACAGCCGAAGGCGACCGTCGCGGTCCACGCGTAGAAGATCAGCACGGCGTGGAAGTGCGAGTGCCCCATGTCGAGCAGTCGGTGGTGCAGGTGTTTGCGGTCGGCTGAGAACGGGGACTTGCCGGCGCTGACGCGGCGGATGACGGCGAGCCCGAAGTCGAGGATCGGGACCACGAGGATCGCGAACGGCAGCAGGATCGGGATGAACGCCGGGAGCAGGTCCGTGCGGGTGCGGACCGCCGCCGGGTCGATGTTGCCGGTGATCGAGACCGCGCTCGTCGCCATGAGGAACCCGACGAGCAGGGCGCCGGCATCTCCCATGAACAGCTTCGCCGGGTGCCAGTTCAGCATGAGGAAGCCGGCACACGCCCCGACGAGCACCGCGGTCAGCAGCGACGGCAGGTTGAAGAAGAACTCGGTCTCGACGACCACACGGTTGATGAAGAACGTGTAGAGGAAGAAGACGCCACCAGCGATGATGGCGACCCCCGCAACCAGGCCGTCGAGCCCGTCGATGAAGTTCACCGCGTTCATCACGAGCACCACCGCCAACACGGTGAAGATGAGGCTCATGTAGCTCGACCCGACGCCGAGCGTGTTGCCGATCGGCAGCGACACGATCGCCACGCCCTGCCACGCGAGGATCCCGGCGGCGATGATCTGCCCCGCGAGCTTCGTCATCCAGTCGAGGTCCCAGATGTCGTCCGCGACACCGAGCACCACGATGATCGTCGCCCCGGCCAGCACGGCGAGCACCCGCTGGGGTTCGGCGAAGACGAGCCGGAAGTAGTCCTGCCCCGCGATCGCCGGGAAGAGGAACCACGCGCAGAGCAGGGAGACGATCACCCCCACGTACATCGCGATCCCGCCGAGGCGCGGCGTCGGGGTGCGGTGCACGTCCCGCTCGCGGACCTTCGGGTACCACTTGTAGCGCAGCCCGAGTTTCCAGACCAGCCAGCTGCCGCCGAAGCTCACCACCGCCGAGATCACCCCGGCGAGGAGGTAGAACTTCACGTGACGAGGTCGTCCCCGACGACCCGGGCGATCTCGTCGTCGGGGATCACGCCGTGCCGCACGATGCGCAGGCCCTCCCCCGTGCTCAGGCCGGTGGCGTCGACGATCGTCGACCCGGTGGAGGCCGCGGCGCCGTCGTGCGGGTCGAGGACGCCGCCGTCGAGGTACACCGCGACGCTGTCGCCGAGCATGGCCTCGGCAGCGTCGACGTCCATGGCCGCCGGGTCGCCCGTCGTGTTCGCCGAGGAGACCGCGAGCGGCCCGACCTCCTGCAGGAGCTCGAGTGCGATGCGCGAGTCCGGCATCCGGAGGGCGACCGTGCCCCGGGTCTCCCCGAGGTCCCAGTCCAGGGACGGCTGCGCGTGCAGGATCACCGTCAGGCCGCCGGGCCAGAACGCGTCCACGAGGTCACGGACCTGCTGCGGGACGTCGCTCGCGAGCGCGTCGAGCGTCGCGATCCCCGGGATCAACACGGGGGGCGGGGACTGCCGTGTCCGGCCCTTCGCGTCGAGGAGCCGCTGGACGGCCTGCGCGCTGAAGGCGTCCGCGGCGACGCCGTACACGGTGTCGGTCGGGACGACGACGAGCTCCCCGCGCCCGAGGGCGGCACGTGCGAGCCGCATCCCGGTCAGGAGCCCGTCCGGATCGGAACAGTCGTATCGGGTTGCCATGACCTGCACGATGATAGTGCGCGAGGATGGGGGCCATCGTGAACCAGACCCCCGCGCCCCCGCTCCTGTTCCTCTTCGACATGGACGACGTGCTCGTCCGGTACGACTGGATGACCCGCATGGCGGGTCTGACCGAGATCACCGGCCACGCCTTCGCCGAACTCCGGCGGCGGTGGTGGGACGCCGGGCACGAGACGCGCGCCGAGGCGGGACACTTCGCGGACGGCGACGCCTACCTCGCGGCGTTCCGGGACGCGATGGACTGCGACGTCCCCGAGGCCGAGTGGGCCCGGGTGCGCGGCGCGGCGATGACGGAGCTCCCGGACCGCATCGAGGCGGTCCGGATCGCCGCCCAGCACGGGCGTGTCGCGCTGCTGACGAACAACGGCCCGCTCGCCGGACGGTGGATCCCCGAGTGGGCGCCGTCGCTGCCGCCGCTCTTCGGCGAGCACCTCGACACGACGAGCGCGTTCGGGGCACGGAAGCCCGACCCGGCGGTGTTCCGCGCGGTGCTCGAGCACCACGGCGTCCTGCCCGAGCGCACGTTCTTCGCCGACGACATGCCGGAGAACGTCGCGGGTGCCCGCAGCGTGGGGATCACCGCGGTGCTCGTCGAGCCGGACACCGACCTGCGCGTCGCGGTCCGCACGTTCGTCGCGGCGCACGCGGGCGCGTCGGTCGCGTAACCGGCGACCGGGAGGCCCGACCCGGCGTCTACGCGCGGGTCGCGGTGGTCGTGCGGTCGCGCCCGGTCAGGTCGACGTGGGTCTCCGGCGTGCGGAAGCCCCGCGCCGCCAGCACCGCGCGGACGTCGGCACCCTGCTGCTCCGCGTGCTCGACAACGACGAGGCCGCCCGGCACGAGGAGGCGCCACGCGGTCTCGGTGAGCGCCCGCACGGCGTCGAGGCCGTCGGGGCCGCCGTAGAGCGCCAGCGCCGGGTCGTGGTCCCGCACCTCGGGGTCGATCGGCACGGCGTCGTCCGGCACGTAGGGCGGGTTCGACACGACGACCGACACCCGGCCGTCGAGCTCCGGGAGCGCGTCGGCGAGGTCGCCCTCGACGAGCCGCACCGTGCCGCCGTGCTGCGCGACGTTGCGCCGCGTCCACGGCAGGGCCTCGGGCGACCGCTCGACGGCGACCACGAGGGCGTTCGGCACCTCGGTGTCCATCGCGATCGCGATCGCGCCGCTGCCCGCGCCGAGGTCGACTGCCACCGGTTCCGGGACCGCCGTCGCCCGGAGCGCGTCGATCGCGAACTGCACGACCGACTCGGTCTCCGGCCGGGGCACGAAGACCCCGGGGCCGACCGCGAGGGTGAGCGCGCGGAAGTGTGCCTCACCCGTGACGTGCTGGAGCGGCTCGCGGGTGACGCGTCGCGCCACCGCGTGCCGGAAGCGCTCGACGTGGTCCGCGGCGATCGCTCCCCCGGTCATCGCCCGGGCCTGCACCGCGCCGCGCGAGGTGTCCGTCGCCCAGGCGAGCAGCAGTGCCGCGGCCCCCTGCGGCGGCGGCACCCCGGCGGCCCCGCGCGCCGCGGCCGCCGCCCGGAGGAGGCGGTCCGCGCCGAACGGGACGGGTGCTGCCGGGACGGGTGCCGCCGGGAGCGGCGTGTCGGCGGCGATGCGGGCCTCCCGGCTCACGCGTCCTGGTCGCCGATGGCGGCCAGTCGCGCCTCTTCGTCCGCACTGATGGCGGACTGGATGACGGGCTCGAGCGCGCCGTTCATGACGCGGTCGAGGTCGTACGCCTTGTACCCGGTACGGTGGTCGGCGATCCGGTTCTCCGGGAAGTTGTAGGTGCGGATCCGCTCCGACCGGTCCATCCCGCGGATCTGCGACTTCCGGGCGTCCGACGCGACCGCGTCGCGCTCCTCCTGCTGGCGGGCGAGGATGCGCGCACGCAGGACGCGCATGCCGGCCTCACGGTTCTGCAGCTGGGACTTCTCGTTCTGCATCGCCACCGTGATGCCCGTGGGCAGGTGGGTGATGCGGACCGCGGAGTCCGTGGTGTTCACCGACTGGCCGCCGGGACCGGACGAGCGGTACACGTCGATCCGGAGGTCGCTCTGGTTGATCGCGACCTCCTCCGGCTCGTCGACCTCGGGGAAGACGAGCACGCCGGTGGTGGAGGTGTGGATGCGCCCCTGCGACTCGGTCTGCGGCACGCGCTGCACGCGGTGCACGCCGCCCTCGTACTTCAGGTGCGCCCAGACGCCCTGCGACGGGTCGGTCGTGTTCGACTTGATCGCGACCTGGACGTCCTTGTACCCGCCGAGGTCGCTCTCGGTGCGCTCGAGGAGTTCGACCTTCCAGCCCTTGCCCTCGGCGTAGTGCGAGTACATGCGCAGCAGGTCGGCCGCGAAGAGCGCCGACTCCTCGCCGCCCTCACCGCCCTTGATCTCCATGATGACGTCACGGCCGTCGTCGGGGTCGCGCGGGATGAGGAGCCGACGGAGGCGCTCCTGGCGCTCGGCCAGCTGCTCCTCGAGCCCGGGGACCTCGTCCGCGAACGCCTCGTCCTCGCGGGCGAGTTCCCGGGCGGCGGCGAGGTCGTCCCCCGCCGCCTGCCAGGTCTCGTACGCGTTCTTGATCTGGCTCAGCTCGGCGTAGCGCCGGTTGACCTTCTTCGCCCGGGCCGCATCGGCGTGGAGCGCGGGGTCCGACAGCTGCTGCGTCAGTTCCTCGTGTTCCGCCAGCAGCCCAGCCACCGACTCGAACACGCGTTACTCCTGGTGGCCGTTGCCGTGGTGACCGTTGGTCGCCGGCACCGACTTCTGGATCTGGACCAGGAACTCGACGTTCGACTGCGTCTCCTTGAGGTTCCGGAGCACGACGTCGAGCGCCTGCTGCGTGTCGAGCCCGGCGAGGGCGCGACGCAGCCGCCACGTGATGGTGACCTCGTCGGCGGAGAGCAGCTGCTCCTCGCGACGGGTGCCCGACGCGTTGATGTCGACCGCCGGGAAGATCCGCTTGTCGGCGAGGTGCCGGTTGAGGCGGAGCTCCATGTTGCCGGTGCCCTTGAACTCCTCGAAGATCACCTCGTCCATCTTCGACCCGGTCTCGACGAGCGCCGTGGCGAGGATGGTGAGCGAGCCGCCGTTCTCGATGTTGCGCGCGGCACCGAAGAACCGCTTCACCGGGTACAGCGCGGCCGCGTCGACGCCACCGGAGAGCACGCGGCCCGACGGCGGGGTCGACAGGTTGTACGCACGGCCCAGGCGGGTGATCGAGTCGAGCAGCACGACGACGTCGTGGCCCAGCTCGACGAGGCGCTTGGCACGCTCGATCGCGAGCTCGGCGACCGTGGTGTGGTCCTCGGCGGGACGGTCGAAGGTCGAGGCGATGACCTCGCCCTTCACCGAGCGCTGCATGTCGGTGACCTCTTCGGGCCGCTCGTCCACGAGGACGACCATGAGGTGCGCCTCGGGGTTGTTCTTCGCGACCGCGTCGGCGATGGCCTGCAGCACGACGGTCTTGCCGGCCTTGGGCGGCGAGACGATGAGGCCGCGCTGGCCCTTGCCGATCGGCGACACGAGGTCGATGATCCGCGTGGAGACCTTGGCGGGCTCGGTCTCGAGGCGCAGCCGCTCGTTCGGGTACAGCGGCGTGAGGTCCTGGAAGTCGACCCGTGCGGCGGCCTCGTCGGCGGTCTGCCCGTTGACGGTGTCGATCTTCACGAGGGCGTTGTACTTCTGGCGGCTCTGCTGCTCGTTGTCGCGCGGCTGCTTGATCGCACCGACGACGGCGTCGCCCTTGCGCAGGTGGTACTTCTTCACCTGGCCGAGCGACACGTACACGTCGCTCGGGCCCGGGAGGTACCCGGTCGTGCGCACGAAGGCGTAGTTGTCGAGGACGTCGAGGATGCCGGCGATCGGGATGAGGACGTCGTCCTCGGTGATCTCGGGCTCGAGCTCGTCGTTCTGGCCGCCGCGGCCGCGCTTGCGGTCACGCTGCCGGCGGGTGCGGCCGTTCTCGGCCTCCTGCTCGGCGGCGGCACGCTGCTCCGCGGCACGCTGCTGGTCGGCACGCTGCTGGTCCGGCTGCTTCTGCTGGCCGTTCTGCTTCTGGCCCTGCTTCTGCTCGCCGTCCTGCTGCTGCCCGTTCTGCTGCTGCCCGCCGCGCTGGCCGTTCTGCTGGCCCTGCTTCGGCTCGGCCTTGTCGGCGTCCTGCTGCTCGCCCGCCTGGCCGTTCGCCGGCTGGCCCTGCTGCTGCTCCGCCTGCTCGCCGTTCTGGCCGCGACCGCGACCACGACCACGGCTGCGACGACCGCGACGCGGGCCGTTCTCGCCCTCGCCCTGCGCGTCGTCCTGGCCGTCGCCGGCGGTGGTGTCGACCGACTCCGGAGCGTCGGCGACGTCGGTGTCGCCGCCTCGGGCCTCCGCACCGTCCTGCTGCTGGGCGTCGGCCTGCTGGCCGTCGCCCTGCTCCGTCTCGGCCTGCTGCGCCTGGCGGCCACGGCCGCGACCGCGACGCTGCCCGGTCTGGGCGGCCTCCTGCGCGTCCTTCTCGGCACGCACCTGGTCGAGGCCCGCGAGCAGGTCCTCGGTGCCGGTGTGGCCGGCGTTCGTGTGCTCGGCGGCGCTCGTCGGCTCGGCCGTCGCGGTGACGGTCCCGCCGGAGGTGACGCGGCGCGACCGACGGCCACGGCTCGGCGCCTCGTCGGCGACCGGTGCGGCGGCGGGCTCGGCGGCGGCCGGCTCGGCAGCGGTCTCCTGCGGCGCGGCCGGGGCCTCGTCCGGGACGGTGCCCACGCCGGCGCCGTCGAGGGTCGTCGCGGTGTCGGCCGGGGCCGCCTCCGGACGCTTGTCCTCGATGGAGGCGATCAGGTCGCCCTTGCGGAGCTTCGACAGCCCGGTGATGCCGAGCGAGGAGGCGATGCGCTGGAGCTCCGGGAGACGGAGTGCGCGCAGGTCGCTGGGGATCTCCACCGCAGTGGAGTTGGTGACGTCGGTCAAGATCTCGTGTTTCCTTCCGACCGCAGAACGCGGAGAGTTTCCACCGGTCCCGTCGCAGGGAAGTGCGGTGACCGCCGTTCAGACAGCGGACCGGGAACCGGTGATCTGGAGAAGATGCCCCACGCGCCGGATCAGCGCGGCGGTCGACCGGGAGTGGTCGACGCCTCCGCGAGTTCGGTTCCGAGCGTCGGGTGCGGCTTCACTGTAGCACCACCCAGATCGACGGCCAGCATGAGCGGGCGCCACGTCGACTCGGCGTGTCGTGCGACGAGGTCGGCCGCCGTCAGCCGCTGTGCGGGGTCGCTGCCCATGACGAGGAGGCTCGGACCGGCCCCCGAGACGACGGCGGCGAGACCGTGCTGACGGAGCAGGCCGATGAGCGCGTCGGTCTCCGGCATCGCCTTCGCGCGGTAGGCCTGGTGCAGCCGGTCCTCGGTCGCGGCGAGGAGCAGTTCCGGGCTCTGGATGAGCGCGGCGACGAGGAGCGCGGACCGGGAGACGTTGAACGCGGCGTCCTCGTGCGGCACCGTCATCGGCTGCAGGGAGCGCGCGAGCTTCGTCGAGAGCGTCGACGTCGGCACGAAGACGACCGGGGAGACACCGCGGTGCACGAGCAGGCGCTTCACCGCCGGACCGTCCGCGGTCATCCAGGCGATGGTGAGTCCGCCGAAGAGCGCGGGTGCGACGTTGTCCGGGTGGCCCTCCATCTCGGTGGCGAGGGCGAGGAGCGTCGCGGCGTCGAGGTCGACCACGCCGGCGAGCAGCCCGCGGGCGGCCATCAGCCCGGCGACGATCGCCGCCGCCGAGGACCCCATCCCGCGACCGTGCGGGATCGCGTTCGTCGCGTGCAGTTCGAGCCCGGGCTGCGGCACCCCGGCGTGCTCGAAGCCGCGGCGGACGGCCCGGACGACCAGGTTGGTGTCGTCGGTCGGGACCTCGCCCGCGCCGACCCCGTCGATCGTCACCGTGGCGCCGGGCTCGCTGCGGGTGCGCACGTCGACCTCGTCGTAGAGGGAGAGTGCGAGACCGAGCGAGTCGAACCCGGGGCCGAGGTTCGCCGACGTCGCCGGGACGCGCACGCGGACCGCCCGTCCGGCCGGTACAGCGCTGTGGGCGGTCATGCCCTCCCCCGGTCCGGACGAGCGGTCGGCGCTCACCGCGCGCTGGCCAGTCCGAGGACGCCCGCGATCGCGGCGGTGTCGACCGGCACGCTCGTCGGCGTGACCTCGCCACCGTCCTGGGTGCGGAGCGCCCACTGCGGGTCCTTGAGGCCGTGGCCCGTGACCGTGATGACCACGGTGGCGCCCTTCGGCACGACGCCGGCGTCGGAACGCTCGAGCAGCCCGGCGACGCCGATCGCCGACGCGGGCTCGACGAACACGCCGACCTCGGCGGAGAGGATGCGGTGCGCGGCGAGGATCGCCTCGTCGGTGATCGCGCCGAAGTAGCCGTCGGTCTCGTCCCGGGCCTCCAACGCGTACTTCCACGACGCCGGGTTGCCGATGCGGATCGCGGACGCGATCGTGTCGGGGTGACGGACGACCTCGCCGCGGACGATCGGGGCCGAGCCCGCCGCCTGGAACCCGAACATGCGCGGCATCTTCGTGGACCGGCCGGACGCGACGTCCTCGCGGTAGCCACGGGAGTACGCGGTGTAGTTGCCGGCGTTGCCGACCGGCAGGAAGTGGAAGTCGGGGGCGTCGCCGAGGACGTCGACGACCTCGAACGCGGCCGTCTTCTGGCCCTCGATGCGGTCGTTGTTGACCGAGTTGACCAGGTGCACCGGGTAGTTCGCCGCGAGGTCGCGGGCGATGTCGAGGCAGTCGTCGAAGTTGCCCTGCACCTGCAGCAGCTGGGCGTCGTGCGCCACCGCCTGGCTGAGCTTGCCCATCGCGATCTTGCCCTCGGGCACGAGCACCGCGGCGGTGATGCCGGCGTGCGTGGCGTACGCGGCGGCCGACGCGCTCGTGTTGCCGGTCGAGGCGCAGATGACCGCCTTCGCCCCGTGCTCGACGGCCTTCGAGATCGCCATCGTCATGCCGCGGTCCTTGAAGGAGCCGGTCGGGTTCATGCCCTCGTACTTGACGTAGACCTGGGCACCGGTGCGCTCCGAGAGGCGGCGCGCCGGGATGAGCGGGGTCCCGCCCTCGCCCAGGGTGACGATCGGCGTCGCCTCGGTCACGTCGAGACGGTCGGCGTACTCGCGCAGGACTCCCTGCCACTGGTGGGCCATCAGGCTGCTCTCTCTGTCCGGTGGATCGGTGGTGGTGTTCGTCGGGGTGGTGCGGGTCGGTCGGGTCGGTCGTGTCGTCCTGGAGGCGCTGGTCGCGTCAGACGCCGACGACCCGCAGGACGCTGGTCACGTCGAGGACGACGTCCTCGCCGCGGAGGGCGACGACGGTGTCGGCGAGGTCGGCCTCACGGGCCAGGTGCGTCCCGATGACGAGCGTCGCCGTCCCCTCGGCCGCACCCGTGGTGGTCTGCTCGACGGTCTCGACGCTGACGCCGTGCGCCGCGAGCACCCCGGCGACGGTCGAGAGCACCCCGGGGGCGTCCGACACGTGCAGGGCGATCTGGTACCGGGTCCGGACGGTGCCGATCGGGAAGACCGGCAGGGCGGACTGCGTCGACTCGGCGACGCCGGGGCCGCCGATGACGTGGCGACGTGCGGCCGAGACCAGGTCGCCGAGGACCGCGGAGGCCGTCTCGACCCCGCCGGCGCCCGCGCCGTAGAACATGAGGTCGCCGGCGGCCTCGGCCTCGACGAAGACGGCGTTCTTCGCGCCGTGCACGCTCGCGAGCGGGTGCGACTCGGGGACGAGCGCCGGGTACACGCGGGCGCTGACGCCCTCGCGGCCGTCCGTGTCGGTCAGGCGCTCGCACGTCGCGAGGATCTTCACGACGTACCCGGCCTTGCGCGCCGCGCGGACCTGCTCGATCGTCACGCCGGTGATGCCCTCGCGGTGCACGGCGGCGAGCGGGACCGAGGTGTGGAACGCGAGCGACGCCAGGATCGCGGCCTTCTGCGCCGCGTCGTAGCCCTCGATGTCGGCGGTCGGGTCGGCCTCGGCGTACCCGAGCTCCGTCGCGGTCGCGAGCGCGTCGGCGAACGTCGCGCCCTCGCGGTCCATCAGGTCGAGGATGAAGTTCGTCGTGCCGTTGACGATGCCCATGATCCGCTCGATGCGGTCGCCCGCGAGCGAGTCGTGCAGCGGACGGATGATCGGGATGGCCCCGGCGACCGCGGCCTCGTAGTAGAGCTGCGCGCCGACCTGCTCGGCCGCGGCGAAGAGCTCCGGGCCGTGCGTGGCGAGCAGCGCCTTGTTGCCGGTGACGACGTCGGCGCCGGACTGCAGGGCTTGCAACACCAGGGTGCGGGCTGGCTCGATGCCGCCGATCAGCTCGACCACGATGTCGGCCCCGAGGATGAGCGACGCGGCATCCGTCGTGAACAGCTCGCGCGGCAGGTCGACGTCCCGCTCGGCCTCGGTGTCCCGGACGGCGATCCCGACGAGCTCGAGGCCGGCACCCGCGCGTGAGGCGAGCTCCGGACCGTGCTCGAGCAGGAGTCGCGCGACCTGGGACCCGACGGAGCCGGCCCCCAGCAGGGCGACGCGGACGTTGCGGTACTCGATCATGTGGTGCGTGTCTCTCCGGTGTCGGGGTCAGCGGGCGGCGCCGGACACCGGTGCCACACCCGTGTCGCGGGCGAGGAGGTCGTCGATCGTCTCGCCCCGCACGAGGATACGGGCAGTGCCGTCGGCCACCGCGACGACCGGCGGTCGACCGACGTGGTTGTAGTTGCTCGACAGGCTCCAGCAGTAGGCCCCGGTCGCGGCGACGGCCAGCAGGTCGCCGCGCTGCACGTCGCCGGGCAGGTACTCGTCGTGCACGACGACGTCACCGCTCTCACAGTGCTTGCCGACCACACGGGTCAGCACGGCCGTGGCGTCCGACGTGCGGGCCAGCCGGGCGGTGTACTCCGCGCCGTAGAGGGCCGGCCGCGCGTTGTCGCTCATGCCGCCGTCCACCGACACGTACGTCCGGGTGGCCGTGGCTCCCTCGTCGGTCTCGAGCGCGACGGGCTTGATCGTGCCCACACGGTAGAGCGTGATGCCGGCCGGGCCGACGATGTACCGCCCGGGCTCGACCGCGATCTCCGGCACCGGGATGTCCCGCTCGGCGCACGCCTCGGCGACGATCGTGGCCAGCGCCTCGGCGACGTCCTCGGGTGCGAAGGCCGCGTCGGCCTCGGTGTAGTCGATGCCCCAGCCGCCGCCGAGGTTGAGCTCCGGGACCGGCCCGGTGGCGACGAGCGTGGCGTGCACGTCCATGAGGCGTCGGGCGGCCTCGCGGAACCCGGACTCCTCGAAGATCTGCGAGCCGATGTGCGAGTGCAGCCCGACGAAGGCCAGCGACGGCTCGGCACGGACCGCCTCGGCGGCCTGCACGGCCTCGGACAGCGGGATGCCGAACTTCTGGTCCTCGCGCGCCGTCGCCAGGTACTCGTGCGTCGAGGCGTGCACGCCGCTGTTGATCCGGATGCGCACCCGCTGCACGGTGCCGGCCTCCGCCGCCGCCCGGGCGACGCGACCGATCTCCTCGTGGCTGTCGAGCACGATCGTGCCGACGCCGACGCGGACGCACTGCGCGATCTCGGCGTCCGACTTGTCGTTGCCGTGGAAGCCCGTCCGTGCCGGGTCGACACCGGCGGCCAGGGCGACCGCGAGCTCCCCCGCGGTGCAGACGTCGAGCCGGAGGTCGGCGGCGGCCATCCACCCGGCGACGTGGGTCGTGAAGAACGCCTTCGCCGCGTAGTAGACGTGCGCCCGCGTCCCGATGCGCTCGAACGCGTCGGTGAAGGCGGTGCGGACCCGGACCGCGCGGGCCTGGACGTCCCGCTCGTCGACGACGTAGAGGGGCGTGCCGTACTGCTGGACCAGGTCGTCCGCGGTCATGCCGCCCACGACGAGGGCTCCGTCATCGGTGCGCGTGGCCGAGGACGGCCAGATCCGGTCGACCAGCGCCGAGGCGTCCGTCGGGAACCGCAGCCGCGGCGGGGCAAGGGGGTTCTCGCTCACGGGAGCCGATCCTACCGGGGCGGGCGCAGCCTCCCAGGCCATGTGACGCCGGTCGTGGACGGCTCAGCAGCGGCCGACGGTCCGGAGGCCCGACTCGCTGAGCGGCAGGGCGTCCGCCGTGATGCGGACGGTCGCCGCCGACGGCGTGATCCGCAGGGCGCGCACCCGGAGCTGCTCCGGCAGGAACCGCGCGGTGCACACCGGCACGGCGACTCCTGAGACCCCGGGGATGCGGTCGAGGTCGAGCCCGAGCGAGGAGTTCACGATCCGGACGGTCTTCGGGGTGATGGTGAGACCGCGTCCGTCGGAGCGGACGGCGACACGGCCGTCGGCGGCGTACTGGATCTGGTAGCCGAGCACCGCCGTCTTCCCGCGCAGCTCGACGCCGCCGGCGATGAGCCGCAGACGCTCGAACAGCGGCGAGTACTTCGACAGGTCCGACACCGCGTCGGAGGCGAGGCGGACGGTGCCGTCCACGTTCCGCACGGAGCCCTTGCCGTCGACCGGGACGTCGTGCACGGTGACGTCCGCGGCGAGCGGGACGCCGTCGACGGTGAGCCGGCGCGAGGAGATCGCCACGTCGTCGAGGGTGCCGCGCAGGAGCTGCGGGATCACGACCCCGTCGGCGTGCGCCTCGACGGTGCCCGTGGTGCCGTCGGGCAGCGACTGCTCGACCTGCTGCGCGATCATCCGGTCGACGACCCCGCGCAGGACGAACTCGGCGACGACCACGACGACGGCGAGGACCACCACGAGGACGACGAGCACGATCGCGACCGTCCGGCCGCGGTGCTTCCGGGGTGCGCTGCTCGCCGAGGTCATGTCGACGACCCTGCCAGCCGCGGCCGAGAACCTGCCCGGACGCCCACTACATGCGCTCGGGCGCGCTCACACCGAGCAGCCCGAGGCCGTTGCGGACGACCTGCCCGGTGGCGTCGTTCACCCAGAGGCGGGTGCGGTGCAGGTCGGTGACGGCCTCGTCGCCGAGCGGGGTCACGCGGCAGGCGTCGTACCAGCGGTGGTACAGCCCGGCGAGCTGCTCGATGTACCGCGCGATGCGGTGCGGCTCGCGGAGCTCCGCCGCCTGCCGGACCACCCGCGGGTACTCGGCGATCGCCCCGAGCAGGGCGCCCTCGGTGTCGTGGGTCAGGAGCGACGCGTCGAACGCCGACCGGTCCACGCCGGAGGCGGCGGCGTTGCGGGCCACCGACTGCGTACGGGCGTGGGCGTACTGCACGGTGAAGACGGGGTTGTCGTTCGTCCGCTTCGTCAGCAGGTCGAGGTCGATGTCGATCGCGGTGTCGCTGGCGAACCGCACGAGCGAGTACCGCCCGGCGTCGACACCCACGGCGTCGACGAGGTCCTCCATCGTGACGATCGTGCCGGCGCGCTTCGACATGCGCATCGGCTCGCCGTCCTTGAGCAGGTTGACCATCTGCCCGATGAGGATCTCGAGGTTCGTGCCCGGCTCGTCGCCGAACGCCGCGCACATCGCCATCATCCGACCGACGTAGCCGTGGTGGTCCGCGCCGAGCATGATGAGGTTCCGCTCGAACCCGCGCTCGCGCTTGTCGAGGTAGTACGCCAGGTCGCCGGCGATGTAGGCGGGCTCCCCGTCCGACTTGATGACCACGCGGTCGCGGTCGTCACCGAAGTCGGTCGTCCGGAGCCACTGGGCCCCCTCGGCCTCGTACATGTGGCCGTTCGCGCGGAGTCGTTCGATGGCGCGCTCGACGGCCTTCGACTCGTGGAGCTCGTTCTCGTGGAAGTACACGTCGAAGTCGACGCCGAAGTCGTGCAGCGACGCCTTGATGTCGGCGAACATGAAGTCGACGCCCTCGCGCCGGAACAGCTCCTGCGCTTCGTCGCGGGGCAGGTCGCGCACGTCGGTCGTCGCCGGCAGGGTCGCGATGACCCGCGCGGCGATCTCCGCGATGTAGGCGCCGCCGTAGCCGTCGTCCGGGGTGGGCTCCCCCAGCGCGCTGGCGACCAGGGACCGGGCGAAGCGGTCGATCTGCGCGCCGTGGTCGTTGAAGTAGTACTCGCGGGTGACGAGACCGCCCTGCGCCTGGAAGACGCGGGCGAGGCTGTCGCCGACCGCGGCCCACCGGACGCCGCCCATGTGGATGGGCCCGGTCGGGTTCGCGGACACGAACTCGAGGTCGATGCGCACGCCGTCGTAGAGGTCGCCGTGGCCGAACGCCTCACCCTGCTCGACGACGGTGCGGGCGACCTCGCCGGCCGCCGCCGCGTCGAGCGTGATGTTGATGAACCCCGGGCCGGCGACGTCGACCGAGGCCACGCCGTCGAGTTCGGTCAGCTCGCCGGCGATCTCGGTCGCGAGCTCACGGGGGTTCGTCCCGAGGCGCTTCGCGAGCTGCATGGCCGCGTTCGACGCCCAGTCGCCGTGGGCCCGGTTCTTCGGGCGCTCCAGGGCGACGTGCGACTCCTGCACGGAGACGGTGTCGGCGGCGCCTCGTCGCTCGACGATCCCGGTGAGGATCGACAGGTACGCGGCGGAGAGTTCGGCAGGGGTCACGGCGCACGAGTCTACCGGGCCGCTCAGGTGCCGCCCGGACCCCTCCCGGGGCGATGCACCATCATGGTCCGTCATGACCACCCGCAGCCTCCGGGCGATCAGGACCGCCGCGATCGCCGTCCCCGCGGTGCTCGTGCTCGCCGCCTGCTCCGGCGGTGGCCCCGCGCCGACCGCCAGCCCCTCCGCCCGCGCCGGCGTCGTCGGCGAGCGGGTCGACCAGACCTGTGCCGAACTCGTGCCGGCGTCGACGTTCGCCGTCTACGGGCAGTCCTTCTCGCTCGACCGGAGCGCGCGGCCGGCGAAGGGGTCCGCCGCGGCCCAGGTCGCCGCACAGCGCGGGCGGGTCTGCACGTGGCGGGCCGACGACGGCCAGACGATCACCGTCGCGGTCGCGCACCTGCCGGCGACGACGCGCACGGCGCTGAAGGACACGCTGTTCGAACAGGGCGGCTCGGTGCCGACCTACACGGTCGAGGGGTACTTCGCGCTGCGGGACGGCACCGGCCGCGCGGACGCGTTCCCCGACCCGTACTGGATCACCACGACGTCGACCCTGTTCACCGAACCCGGGACGGCACAACCCGTCGTCGACGCGGTCCGGCACGCGGTCGCGCCGGGCGCCTCCGCACCGGCACCGTCCGCCGCCGCGACGCCGTAGGCCGGAGGCGTGCGGGAGGGGGTCGGAGACCTGCTACGGTTGGTGACACCCCGGGCCCCCATAGCTCAGGGGATAGAGCACTGCCCTCCGGAGGCAGGGGCGGAGGTTCGAATCCTCCTGGGGGCACTGTGACATCTCCCGCGCCAGCAGGTACATCTCCGCGCAAGCTGTCGTCCTCGCTGCGCTCGGTCGGCAGCGCGCGATGTCGGCTTCGCCGACCGTTCCCCCGTGCGGACTCCGGCGGTGACCTCGCCTCCCCGTGCGGACTCCGGCGGTGACCTCGCCTCCCCGTGCAGACTCCGGCGGTGACCTCGCCTCCCCGTGCAGACTCCGGCGAGGGGTGGTGGCGCGTGTTGCCCGGCCGACCGGTGTTCTCCTCCGCGACACGTGGGGGGCCTAGGATCGCGCGGCGTGACGACCACCGAACAGCCGGAGCTCGCGCGGGGTGACCAGGCGGCCGCGCCGCGCACCCTGCTCGACGTCCTCACGGCGACCGCCGCGGCCCACCCCGACGCGCTCGCGCTGGAGAGCCCCGAAGGCGCGCTCGACTCCCGGGCGCTGCTCGCCCTCGTGCACGACCGCGCCGACGACCTCGCGCGCCACGGCGTCCGTCGGGGTGACCGGGTCGGCATCCGGATCCCCTCGGGCGGCCGCGACCTCTCGGTGTCGATCCTCGCCGTCCTCGCCGCCGGTGCCGCCTACGTGCCCGTCGACGCCGACGACCCGGAGGAACGCGCCGCCCTGGTGTTCGGCGAGGCCGACGTCGTCGGGGTCATCGGTGCCGGTGGTGTCCTCCGCGACCGCGACGGCACCGCGATGCCCGTCACCGACCCCGCGGCGAGCGCCGAGCCCCCGACCGTCGACGACGACGCCTGGGTGATCTTCACGTCGGGCTCGACGGGGGTGCCGAAGGGCGTCGCCGTCACGCACCGGTCCGCGGCGGCGTTCGTGGACGCCGAGGCGCGGATGTTCCTGCGGTCGGCGCCGATCGGCCCCGGGGACCGGGTGCTCGCAGGGCTCAGCGTCGCGTTCGACGCGTCGTGCGAGGAGATGTGGCTCGCCTGGGGGCACGGTGCGTGTCTGGTGCCGGCGCCGCGGTCGTTGGTGAAGAGCGGCGTGGACCTCGGTCCGTGGCTCATCGCGCACGGGATCACGGTCGTGTCGACCGTCCCCACGCTGGCGGCGCTGTGGCCGGACGACGCGCTCGAGTCCGTGCGGCTCGTCGTCTTCGGTGGTGAGGCGTGCCCGCCGGAACTCGCGGCGCGCATCGCCTCCCGGGACCGTGAGGTCTGGAACACGTACGGGCCGACGGAGGCGACCGTGGTGGCGTGCGGTGCCCTCCTCGACGGGAGCACGCCGGTGCGGATCGGGTTGCCGCTCGACGGGTGGGACCTGGCGGTGGTCGACGCCGCCGGGGAGCGGGTCGCGCCGGGTGCGGTGGGCGAGCTCGTCATCGGCGGGGTGGGGCTCGGCCGCTACCTCGACCCGGCGAAGGACGCCGAGAAGTACGCGCCGTTCCCGCAGCTCGGGTGGGAGCGGGCGTACCGGAGCGGGGACCTGGTGCGGTACGACCCCGAGGGGCTCGTGTTCCAGGGTCGTGCGGACGACCAGGTGAAGCTCGGTGGGCGGCGCATCGAGCTCGGTGAGGTCGATGCGGCGCTCCAGGCGCTGGAGGGTGTCGCGGGCGGCGCTGCGGTGGTGCAGCGGACGCCGGCGGGCAACCAGGTGCTCGTGGGCTACGTCGCGCCGGTCGCCGGAGTGACACTGGACACCGTGGCCGCGACCGCCCGGCTGCGGGAGGAGCTGCCGGCCGCGCTCGTGCCGCTCCTGGCGGTGGTGGACGTCCTGCCGACGCGGACCTCCGGCAAGGTGGACCGGGCGGCGCTCCCCTGGCCGCTGGCGGGCGCGACCGGCACGGACCTGCCGCCGACGGTGGCGTGGATCGCCGAACGGTGGTCGGCGGTCCTCGGGGTGCCGGTCACCGGCGTCGACGACGACTTCTTCGCCGCCGGGGGTGGCTCGCTCACGGCGGCGCAGCTGGTGTCGGCGATCCGGGAGCGGTACCCGACCACCACGGTGGCGGACGTGTACGACCATCCGCGCATCGGTGCGCTCGCGGGCGCGCTCGACGCCTCCGGTCCGGTGGCCGCCGTGACCCGGGACGTCGCACCGGTGCCGCCGCGGACGGGGCTGCTCCTGACCCTGCTCGGGCTGCCCCTGCAGGTGCTCCGAGGGGTACGGGTGCTGAGCTGGACGGCGCTGGTCGCCGCGGTCCTGCACGCCACGACGATGCCGTTCCTGCCGGTGATGCCGTGGCCGGTCCTCGTGCTCGCCCTGCTGCTGTTCGTCTCCCCCGCGGGGAAGATGACGATCACGGTCGTCGCCGCCCGGCTGCTGCTGGCCGGGGTCCGGCCGGGCGACCACCCGCGCGGTGGGTCGGTGCACGTGCGGGTGTGGCTCGCGGAGCGGGTCGCCGAGGCGGTGGACGGGCCCTCCACCGCGGGTGCGCCGTGGATCAGCTACTACGCACGGGCGCTCGGTGCGACGGTCGGGCGGGACGTCGACCTGCACACGCTGCCGCCGGTGACGGGGATGCTCACGGTCGGCAAGCGGGCGTCGATCGAGCCCGAGGTCGACCTCACCGGGCACTGGGTCGACGGCGACGTCTTCCGGCTCGGGCGTGTGCACGTGGGTGCGGACGCGGTCGTGCACAGCCGGTCGACCCTCATGCCGGGGGCACGGGTGGGCCCGGGTGCCGAGGTCGAGGCCGGCTCCGCCGTCGCCGGGGTCGTGCCCGCCGGGGAACGGTGGGCCGGGTCCCCCGCGGCGCGTACGGGGTCGGCTCGACACGGCCGGGAGGCCCGCCCCGCCGCCCCGAAGCGGTGGCTCCTCGCGTACGGGGCCGGGTCGGTCGCGGTCGCCGGGCTGCCCGTCGTCGGGGTGGCCGCCGGCGTGGCGGTGCTGGCGGCCGTGGTCGGTCGCCCGGCCTCGATCGGCGCTGCCCTCGGTCCGGCGCTGCTCGCGGTCCCCTTGGCGACGGTCGTCGCCGGTGTCGTGTACGCCGGGCTCGTGGTCGCCGTGGTCCGGCTGCTCGGGTCCGGGCTCAGCGCCGGTCGGCACCCGGTGCGGTCCCGCGTCGGCTGGCAGGCGTGGACCACCGAGCGGGTCCTCGACGCGGCACGCACCCTGCTGTTCCCGCTCTACGCGAGCCTCGTCACGCCGCTGTGGCTGCGGCTGCTCGGGGCGCGGGTGGGTCGGGACACCGAGATCTCCACCGTGCTGCTCATCCCCGCGCTGACCCAGATCGCGTCCGGTGCGTTCCTCGCCGACGACACCATGGTCGCGACGTACGAGCTCGGCGGCGGTCGTGTGACGATCGGCCGGTCGAAGGTCGGCCGTCGGGCGTTCCTCGGCAACAGCGGCATGACCGGGGCCGGGCGGTCGGTCCCGCGCGAGGCGCTCGTCGCCGTGCTCTCCGCCGTGCCGAAGAAGGCGAAGCGCGGCTCGTCGTGGCTCGGGAGTCCCCCGGTCCGCCTCCGCCGGGCGGCGACGCAGTTCGACGAGGAGCGCACCTTCCGCCCGCCGACCCGGCTGAAGGTCGCCCGCGGTGCGTGGGAGCTGCTGCGGCTGCTCGCCCCGATGGTGTCCGCGGGCATCGCGCTCGGCGTCACCACGGGCCTCCTGGCCCTCTGGGCGGCGGTCGGCATCGGGTGGACGGTCCTGCTCGCCGGTCCCGTCCTGATCGCGGCCGGAGCCGTCGCGGCCGCCGTGTCGACGCTCGCGAAGTGGGTGTTCGTCGGTCGGATCACCGCCACCGAGCACCCGCTGTGGTCCTCGTTCGTCTGGCGGAACGAGGTGCAGGACACGTTCGTCGAGACCGTCGCCCGGCCGTGGTTCGCCGAGCAGGCCATCGGCACCCCCGCACTGACCGCGTGGTTGCGGAGCCTCGGGGCGACGATCGGCCGCGGGGTCTGGTGCGAGACGTACTGGCTGCCGGAGGCCGACCTCGTCACGATCGGCGACGGCGCGACGGTCGCCCGCGGGACCGTCGTGCAGACGCACCTGTTCCACGACCGGGTGATGCAGCTCGACCGCGTCACCCTCGACGTCGGCGCGACCCTCGGCCCGCACGGCGTGGTCCTGCCCGCAGCCGGCATCGGGCGCGGCGCGACCGTCGGGCCCGCCTCGCTCGTGATGCGCGGCGAGCAGGTCCCCGCCGGGACGCTCTGGGCCGGCAACCCGATCAGTCCGTGGGAGCACCCGCCTTGGCGCGGCTCCGTGGCAGACTGACCGGCACCGTGAAGCAGACCGACCCAGCCGCCGACCCGTACACCCCGCACAGCGGCGACCGACGCTGGTCGAGCCTCCACGTCGACCTGCGGCTGGACTACCGGGTCGCGACGAACCGGCTCGACGCGACCGCCACCGTCACCGCCCGGGCGGCGGAGACCCTCGACCGGGTCGTGCTCGACCTGCACGGGCTCTCCGTCGACCGGGTCGACGTCGACGGGGTGCGCGCGAAGAAGGTCGCGGTCGGCACGCACAAGACGACCGTCACCCCGGCCACACCGATCGCCGCCGGTGCGGAGTTCGCCGTGCACGTCCGCTACCGGGGCACCCCGCGCCCGGTGCGGAGCCCCTGGGGCACGCTCGGGTGGGAGGAACTGGCCGACGGCCTCATCGTCGCCAGTCAGCCCGTCGGTGCCCCGTCCTGGTTCCCGTGCAACGACCGGCCCGACGACAAGGCCACCTACCGGATCGAGCTCACCTGCGAGGCCGGCTACGAGGTCGTCGCGAACGGTGCGCTGCTCGGTCGTGAGCGGACGGGCCGCGGTACCCGGTGGACGTACGCGGTCACCGAACCGATGGCGACGTACCTCGCCACCGTGCAGATCGGGCGCTACCGGACGACGGCACTCCGGGGTGCGGCGGTCCCCGTCGCGGTGCACCACCCGGCAGACCTGACCACCGCCGTGCGGACCGACTTCGGCCGGGTCCCGGAGATGATCGCCCTGTTCGTCGACCGCTTCGGCCCGTACCCGTTCGCCGCGTACGGCGTGGTCGTGACCGACGACGAACTGGAGATCCCGCTCGAGGCGCACGGCCTCGCGGTGTTCGGACGGAACCACGTCGACGGCGCGCACGGCACCGACCGGCTCATCGCCCACGAACTCGCCCACCAGTGGTTCGGCAACTCGGTCACCCTCGGCCGGTGGCGCGACATCTGGTTGCACGAGGGGTTCGCCTGCTACGCCGAGTGGCTCTGGTCCGAGCACTCCGGGAGCGCCTCCGCGGACGAGCTCGCCCGGGCCCACCACGCCGGGCTCCTCACCCAGCCGCAGGACCTCGTCGTCGCCGACCCGGGCGCGCGGGACATGTTCGACGACCGGGTCTACAAGCGCGGCGCACTCGCCCTGCACGCCCTGCGGCGGACGATCGGCGACGCCGCCTTCACCACCGGGCTCCGGGACGTCACCACCCGGCACCGGCACGGGACCGTCACGACGCCCGACGTCGTCGCCGCGTTCGCCGCGGCCGCCGGCACCGGCACGGACGCGGTCCGGCTCGTCCTCGGGCCGTGGATCGACGAGCCCGGGGTCCCGGACCTGCCCTAGCGCGGCCCCCGGGGGCCGCCGAGGCCGGCACGCACCCGGTGGTCCTGCACCCGGACCGCAGCGCCACCCGCGGCCACCGCGAGCACGAGGTCCTCGTCGACCCGGAGGACGACGACCGCCTGGTCCGCACCGGCGAACCGGGCGTGATCACCGGCGGACGGCACCGGGACGCCGACGCCCGGACCGTCGTCCCCGACACCCGGCCCACGGTCGCCCACCGACCGGCCCGTGCTCAGCGGGCGCAGGACCGCCTCGACCGCCGAGGGGTCGACCCGGAGCCCGCGCCCGTCCCGCTTGAGCACCGCCTCCTTCACCGCCCAGCACGCCGTCAGGTGGACCGACACCGGGTCGACCGCCGACGGCCGGACGCGCCGTCCGGGCGGAGGCGTGACCGGGACGTCCCCCGTGGCACGGTCCCGCTCGCCGACGCTGAACACGTCGAGGGGTGCCGCCGCCACCCGTGACGGCCGCTCGACGTCGACGCCGAGCGGAGCCGGTCCGACCGCGAGGACGGTGACGCCCGACGTCCGGGCGAGGCCGGCGCCGACCGGGACGCCGGCGACCGACGCCTCCGGTCGACCGTGGTCAGGAGCGCCGCAGTCCGGGCAGCGGCGGTCGACGCGGACCAGGCCGGGGTCGCTGCCGGTGACCTCCGCGACGAACGCGACCAGGGCCTCCCGGTCGGACGCGCGGGACGCGCCGGCGGGCAGCACCCGGACCGTGACGCCCCGGGGACGCACGACACCTCCCGGCGCAGCGGTGCGACGGGAGGTGACGACGACCCGACCGATCAGGCGTGGGTGAGGGCGATGAGCGCGACGTTCAGCGTCGCGTACTTGCCCTCGGACCGGGTGGCCTGGCGGACGCGGCCACGGAGGACCTCGTACCGTCCGTCGTCCTCCCGGACGAACCCGATCACCCCGCTCGCCGGTGTGGAGACGCGGTGGTAGCCGTCCTCCAGCGGGACGACCTCTGCGGTGGATGCTCGCTCCATTGCTGCTCCCCTTCCTCGGTGACGTGTTCCGATGCTACCCCCGTGTCGGGGGACAACCACCCAGCGGAGCCGCACCGGCACGCGGAACGGATGGTCCGTGCCGGGGTACACGCCGTCCCCGACACCTCCGGCGGCCCGGATCGCCACCGCACACCGTCCCGGCCCTGAGGACACCCGCAGGCGTCTGGGTAGACTCCGGGCGACGGCGCCCCCGGGTCGCGCCGTGCACGCAACCAGAGCACCCCACGGACGCCGTGGCACGACGGACGGAGAACGGATGCGCACGGACGGGATCGACCCGATGGTCACCCCCACGACGACGACGCCGATCCCCACGTCCACGCCTGGTCGCGGCGGTCGTCGGGGGCGGATCGGCGCACGGATCGCCGCGGCCCTGGCCGCGGTGTTCCTCATCGCCGCACCGGCAGCGGTCGCACACGCGGACGCCCCGGTCGACCTCGGCAGCGCCTACGTGGTCGACGACGCCGACGCCCTCACGCCGGCGCAGCAGACCCGCGTCGAAGAGGCCGTCGACCGCCTCTACCAGGAGACCCGGACACAGCTCTACGTCGTCTTCGTGCCGTCGTTCTCGGACCCGAGCGACCACACCGCGTGGGGCGCCGCCACCATGCGGACGAGCCAGATCGAGTCCGACAGCATCCTCGTGTCGGTCGCCGTGCAGGCCCGCGACTACGACGTGCAGCAGACGAACGAGACGTCCCTCACGTCCGGTGACGTGGAACGGGCCGTGCAGGACGACCTGCTCCCCCACCTCAAGCAGGAGGACTGGGGCGGGGCCGTGACCGCGTTCGCCGACGGGCTGACGCAGTCCCAGCAGCCCGCCGACCTCACGGGCCTGTGGATCGCGCTCGGTGTCGCCGTCCTCGCCGCGGTCGTCGCCGTGCTCGTCATCCGCGCGCGGAACCGCCGCCGTCGCGCCGCTGCCGCGCACGCGCAGGAACAGGCCCTCGCCGACCTCGAACGCCGGGCTGGCGGCGCGCTCGTCACCATCGACGACGAACTACGGACCGCGGAGCAGGAGGTCGGGTTCGCCACCGCGCAGTTCGGCGAGGAGGCCGCGGCACCGTTCGCCGAGACCGTGGCCACCGCCCAGCGCGAGGTCCGGTCGGCGTTCGCCCTCCAGCAGCAGCTCGACGACGAGGTCCCGGACAGCCCGCAGCAGCGCGCGGACTGGGCGAACCAGATCATCGCGACGTGCGAGCGCGCCCACGCCGCCGTCGAGGCGCAGACCACCGCGTTCGACCAGCTGCGTGCCCTCGAGGACGGGGTCGAACCGGCCGCAGCAGCACTCGCCCAGGGCGTCGCCGCAGCACCGGCGGCCGTCACCGAGGCCGCGGCCGTGCTCGACCGGCTCCGCGCCGGGTACACCGGGCGCACCGTCGCCGTCGTCGGGGACGCCGTGGACCAGGCCCGGCAGGTCCTGACCTACGCCACCGAACGCTCGACCGCGGCGCGGACCGCACTCGACGGCGGAGACCGGGGCGCGGCCGTCATCGCCGTGCGCGACGGCCAGCACGCCCTCGCCCAGGTGCAGCAGCTCACCGGCACGGTCGGTGCGGCGGAACGGGCCGCGGCCGACGCCGGCGCCCGCGTCGAGGCGATGCGGGCGGACATCGAGGGCGACGTCGCCGCCGCCCGGACGCTGTCCGCGGGCGGCCCCGACCTCGCCGCCGCGGTGGCCCGGGCGCAGAGCGTCCTGCGGGACGGCACCGACCCCCGCGACCCGATCGGCGCCGTCGACGCCCTCACCCGCGTGAACACCGAGATCGACTCGGCCCTCGCCGTCGCCCGGAGCGCCGACGACCAGCGCCGCCGTGCCGCCGACGCGCTCGACGCCGCCCTCCGCGACGCCCGCACCCGGATCAGCCAGGCCCGGGACTACGTGTCGCTGCACCGCGGCGGCGTCGGCGCGACCGCGCGCACCCGACTGTCCGAGGCGGAGCGGGCCTTCGACGACGCCGTGCACCACAGCACGACCGACCCGCAGCGCGCGCTGCAGGCCGCCCGGGCCTCCGAGCAGTACGCCGCGGCCGCCGTCGACGCCGCGAACGACGACATGGGCGGTTGGCCCGGGCAGGGCGGCGGCAGCGCCGGCGGCCCGCAGCTCGGCGGACTCGTCACCGGGCTCGTGCTCGGCGGTCTCCTCGGCGGCCGCGGCGGGAGCTACGGCGGCGGGAGCTTCGGCGGCGGCGGGTACGGCGGCGGCGGGTTCGGCGGCGGGGGCGGCGGCTTCGGCGGCGGCGGCGGCGGCGGAGGCGGCTTCTCCGGCGGCGGCCGGTTCTGATCCACGACAACGACCATCAGCAGCACCACGAAAGGGAAACAGCAATGGCAAAGCAGACCATCTTCGGCCGCATCTCCTCGCTGGTCCGGGCGAACATCAACCAGCTCATCGACAACGCCGAGGACCCGCAGCTGATGCTCGACCAGCTCGTCCGCGACTACTCGAACAGCATCGCGGACGCCAAGAGCGCGATCGCGCAGACCATCGGGAACCTCCGCCTGCTCGAGCAGGACAACGAGGAGGACGTCCGCGCCGCGCAGGAGTGGGGCCAGAAGGCCGCGAACGCGTCCGCGGCTGCCGACAAGTACCGTGCCGAGGGCAAGGCCAGCGACGCGGACAAGTTCGACAACCTCGCCAAGATCGCGATCGGCAAGCAGATCGCGGCCGAGCAGGAGGTCAAGGACAACGCGGCCCCCCTCGCCACACAGAACGAGCAGGTCGAGAAGCTCAAGCAGGGCCTCGCCGGCATGGAGCAGAAGCTCGACGAGCTGAAGTCGAAGCGGGACAGCCTCGTCGCCCGTGCCAAGACCGCGGAGGCGCAGACCAAGGTCAACGACGCCATGAGCGGCATCGACATCACCGACCCGACGAGCGACCTCGCCCGGTTCGAGGAGAAGGTCCGCCGCGAGGAGGCGAAGGTCATCGGCCAGCAGGAGCTGCAGGCGTCCAGCCTCGACGCGCAGTTCGAGAGCCTCGAGGACGTCGGCAAGGACGCCGAGGTGGAGGCCCGGCTCGCCGCCCTGAAGAACGGCGGCTCCTCCTCGATCTGACCCGTCGCACCGCGACTCCCCGGACGACGCCGGTCCCGGCGGCCAGAGTGACAGACTGACAGGATGCACTTCATCGTCGTCGGTCAGTGGCAGGGTTCGGCGTCGTCGCGCGCGATGCGACTGGCGGACGGAGCGACCGCCGTCGCGGCCGACCTCCCACGGTCGTCGACCACGACGGTACCGGTGCCCCCGGGCGCGGGCGCCCGCCTCGACACCGCCGTCGCGCGCTACACCGCGGTCCTCGCGGTGGGGGGGGGGGGGGGGGGGGGGGGGGGGCGCCGGGCCCCCCCCCCCCCCCC
>JASCOJ010000170.1 GCA_029959645.1 Microbacteriaceae bacterium PS02332
TAAACACACACCCCCCCCACCCCGCCACCGGGGGGCCGGCCCCGGGGGGGCGGGGGGGGGGGGGGGGCCCCCCGCCGCGCCCCACGGCCGGGGTCACATCGACGCGAGCATGTCCTTCATCTGGTTGATCTGCTCGGTCTGGCTCGACACGATCGACTTCGCCATCGCGACCGCGTCGGTGTTCTTGCCCTTGTCGACTTCGGTCCCCGCCATGTCGACGGCGCTGGTGTGGTGTTCGACCATCTGCTGCAGGAACAGCTTCCCGGCGTCCGCCGGGGAGGCGCTGTCGAGGGCGTCCATGTCGGAGTCGGACATCATTCCCGACATCGAGGAGTGGTCCATCCCGGACATGCTGGAGGCTTCGGTGGGCTCACCCCACTGCTTCAGCCAGCTGGTCAGGGACGTGATCTCCGGCCCCTGTTCCGCCTTGATCTGCTTGGCGAGGGTGACGACGTCAGCGTCCACGTCGGAGCCCTTGGCGAGGAGCATGTCGCTCATCTCAACGGCCTGCTTGTGGTGCGGCAGCATCTGTTGCGCGAACATGACGTCCTGGTCGTTGTGCGCCGACGCCGCCGACGAGGACGACGAGGAGGAGCTGTCCGATGAGCCGGCGTTGTTGGTGGAGCAGCCGGCGAGGGTGAGGCCGATGGTGAGTGCGGCGGCGGCCGCGAGGGTGCGCGTGATGGTGGTGTTCATGGATCCGTTCCCGTGAATGCGTCAGGGGTTCCGGGCAGGCGAATACCTGCCCGTGTTCTGGGCATGCAGGAGCGTCCGAAGGGAGCGCTCCCGCCGGGGATGGATCAGATACGGATGATCTGCAGCGCCGTCAGTGATGGCGGCTTGGGTGCCGCGACGCGGCGTGCGACACGGTCCCCGAGGGCGAGGAGGCGTGCGAGGACGTAGAGGACCCCGCCGTTCCGGGTGCGCAGCAGCGCCCACGCGAATAGGGCGATCGTCAGCGCGCACGCCATCCCCATCAGGGAGCACATCAGCGCGCACAGGCCGCCGTCGCAGCCGGCATCACTGAGCACGCTCATCACCGCGCCAGCCGGCGCGGCAGCGTGGGCATCGTGTCCGGCGGCGTCGCTGTGGGTGTGCTCGGCCGTCATGCTCGACGTGGCGGTCATGGGGTGATCGCCGGTGGTGGCGTGGCCGAGCATGCTGTGCATCAGGACCGTGAATCCGACCAGCAGCAGCAACGCCAGAACCGCCGTGGCCTGCAGCAGCAGGCGGCGGCGCGTGGTGTTCGCGGTGGTGAGCATGCGGATCCGTACTGATGGCTGGTCGGGGTGCGGGTTCTATGGTGCAGGACGAGCGCTGAGAGAACAACCGCCCCGTCTGGTGGGCAGGGGGTGGTTAGGCGCGCACGAGGCGGGCGATCGCGTCGGAAGCTTCCTTGAGCTTCACCGCGGCAGCGTCGCCGCCTTCGGCGACGGCGTCGGTGACGCAGTGCGCGAGGTGGTCATCCAGCAGGCCGAGCGCGACGGATTGCAGCGCCTTCGTCATCGCGGACACCTGGGTGAGGATGTCGATGCAGTACTGCTCCTCATCGACCATCCGCTGCAGGCCGCGGGCCTGCCCCTCGATGCGGCGCAACCGTTTGAGGTAGTCGTCCTTCGCGGTGATGTACCCGTGGTGGTGCTCTGCTGCGGGTGCGGTGGTGTCGGTCATGGACGCTCCTCGGGGTTCACCGTTTACGGTAGCGGCGCTCATGACGCCGTCGACCAATCGAACGGGGCCGGCGCGATCGGCGTACCGGACCCACGGGTGATGACGATCGCGATGTCCTGCTGGTCCTGCAGTTCCAAATCCGGCAGCGGCGTGGTGGTGCGGGTGCCGTTGACGAACACGGCGACGTGCCGGTCGTTCCTCCCGTCGACGTACCCGCCGACCTGCCCGTCTCGCAGGGTCACGTTCCACTCGGTGAAGAGCTGTCCGAGGGTGAACGGCTGCACCTTCGCGGACTCGACATGCACGATGCCGGAGGTGTCGTGGGTGTGGAGTGCAGACATGCCGCCCCGCTGCACGTCGACGCCGATATTCGCCGGCACCGCCACCGGCTTCGCGTCCACCGATACGGACAGATGCTGATGGGTGTGCAGCGCCGCGCCTTCCATCCCCGCCACCTCGAGCCCGGCAGCCTTTGCCCGCGCCGCCGCATCCGCGGGGGCCGGCCACGGCGGTGCCGCCGTCACCCCGGACGCTGTCGGCGCCGTGTCGTTACCGCGGGTCAGGGCGGTGACCGTGATCGTGGTGACTGCGGCGAGGACGATGACCACGGCGGCGCCCAGTAGCCACCACCGGCGGGTGCGGCTGCGCTGCTGCTCCGCTCTGCGATCAGCGGCTTTTCGCCGCGCCTCTTCTCGCCGATCAGTCTTGGTCGCCATCACGTCCTCTTTCCGGTTGCCGGTTCGGCGGATCGGGAACACATCCGCTCGACCGGCGTTACACTCGCTACGGTACCCCCCTAGGGTACCTGACGAATTTGGACGACGAAGGGATCACCACGATGAGCGAGCAGCTGACGAACACGTACGGCATTACGGGCATGACGTGCGGGCACTGCGTGATGAGTGTCAACGAGGAACTCGTCGCCGTGCCGGGCGTCACGGACGTGACGATCGACCTCAACGTTGGCGGTGTCTCCACCGCTCGGGTGACCAGCACTCGCGACCTGCCGCAGGAGGAAGTCTCCGCCGCTGTGGAGGAGGCCGGCTACACGTTGGTCGCATCATGACCACGACCAGCACCCCGGCGGTTGAGCTGACGATCGAGGGGATGACGTGCGCGTCGTGCGCGAACCGGATCGAGCGGAAGCTGAACAAGCTGCCCGGCGTGACCGCGAGCGTGAACTACGCCACCGAAAGCGCCTCCGTCACGTTGCCTGCGGACCTCGCTGTCGACGACGCGATCCGCACCGTTGAAGCGGCCGGGTACGGTGCGCACCTGCCCGAACCGCCCGGTGCGGACACCGACGAGCTCGCGCCGCTGCGGCGGCGCCTGATCGTGTCCACGGTGCTCGCCGTGCCGGTGGTGGCGCTGTCGATGGTCCCGGTACTGCAGTTCCCGGGATGGCAGTGGGCCGTTCTGGTGCTGGCGCTGCCGGTCGCTGTGTGGGGTGCGTGGCCGTTCCATCGTGCTGCCGCGATCAACGCCCGGCATGGGGCCGCGACGATGGACACCCTCGTCAGCGTCGGCGTCGCCGCCGCGACCGTGTGGTCCGTCTGGGCGCTCGTGTTCGGCGGCGCCGGGCACATCGGGATGCAGATGGCGTTCTCCTGGTTCCCACACCCGGGCGCGGCTCCGGAGCCGTACTTCGAAGTCGCCGCCGCGGTGACGGTGTTCCTCCTCGCCGGCCGATACTTCGAGGCCCGCGCGAAGGACCGCTCCGGCGCCGCCCTGCAGGCGCTCCTCGCCTTGGGTGCACCGACTGCCCGGGTGCTCCGAGACGGTGTCGAAACTGAGGTGCCGACCGCAGCACTGCAGGTCGGGGACCGGTTCGTGGTCCGTCCCGGTGAACGCATCGCCACCGACGGAACCATCACCGATGGCACGAGCGCGATCGACACCAGCGTGATGACCGGTGAAGCGGTCCCCGTCGAGGTTGGCACCGGCGACACCGTCACCGGCGCGACCGTGAACGTCGGCGGCCGACTCATCGTCGAAGCCACCCGCGTCGGCCAGGACACGGAGCTTGCCCGCATCGGCCGGCTCGTCGTGTCCGCGCAGACCGGCAAGGCCGAGGTGCAGCGCCTCGCCGACCGGGTTTCCGCCGTGTTCGTCCCGATCGTCATGGGCCTGGCGGTGCTGACCCTCATCGGGTGGCTGCTGCTCACCGGCGACGTGCAAGCCGCGTTCACCGCCGCCGTTGCGACCCTGGTGATCGCCTGCCCGTGCGCCCTGGGGCTGGCAACTCCGACCGCGCTGCTCGTCGGCACCGGACGTGGCTCCCAGCTCGGGATCCTCATCCGCGGCCCCCAGGTCCTCGAGGCCACCCGCCGGATCGACACCGTCGTGCTCGACAAGACCGGCACCGTCACCACCGGCAAGATGAGCGTCCACCAGGTCACCGCCGTCGGCGGGGAAACCGACACCCGAGTCCTCGCCCTCGCCGCCGCCGCGGAAGCAGGATCCGAACACCCCATCGCCCGCGCCATCACCGCAGCCGCCACCGACCACCCCACCGCGGACACGTTCCAGTCCACCGCCGGGCTCGGCGTCCAAGCCGTCGTCGACGACACCCTCGTGCTCGTCGGCCGACCCGCCTGGTTGACCGACCAGTGGGCCATCACCATCCCCGAAGCGGTCACGGACGCGGTCCGGACCGCGGAACAGGGCGGCGCGACCGCGGTCGTTGTCGCATGGGACGGCGCAGCCCGCGGCGTCATCAGCGTCGCGGACACCATCGCGCCGACCAGCCCGGACGCGATCCGTCGCCTGCACGACATGGGGCTGCGCACGATCATGCTCACCGGCGACGCTGAAGACGTCGCCCGGACCGTCGCAGCGGAGGTTGGCATCGACGACGTCGAAGCCGAGGTGCGACCCGAAGACAAGTACCGGACCGTCACCCGGCTGCAGCAGCAGGGCCGGTCCGTGGCGATGATCGGCGACGGCGTCAACGACGCCGCCGCTCTCGCCGCCGCTGATCTCGGGATCGCGATGGGTAGCGGCACCGACGCGGCCATGGAAGCCGCCGACATCACCCTCATCCGAGCGGACCTGAGCGCCGCGGCGGACGCGATCGCGCTCGCCCGCCGCACCCTCGGCACGATCAAGGTGAACCTGTTCTGGGCCTTCGCCTACAACGTCGCCGCGATCCCGCTCGCGATGGCCGGCCTGCTGAACCCAATGATCGCCGGCGCCGCGATGGCCCTTTCCTCGGTGTTCGTTGTCAGCAACAGCCTGCGCCTGCGCACGTTCCAGCCTCGCTGACCGGCGGACACCGAGCCCGCCGCCCGCCTACACTCACCCGCATTACCCCTCCGGGGTATAGCAGCTCGGGAAGGAGATCGAATGTCCGGGTACATCACCATCGGCATCGTGCTCGGCGTCGCACTGCTCGGCATCGCCGCCCTGATGCTGCTGTCTCGAGCGACAGCGGTCGCTCCGATTCGCAAAGACGTGCTGCCGTTCGGGTCCGGGTGGGATCTCCAGGAACACGCGCTCTCGCGCTTCCACACCCGCTGGTACCCAATGACGCTGGTGTTCCTCGCGTTCGACGTGGAAATGCTCTTCATGTACCCGTGGGCTGTCGTTGTCGCGCAGATGGGTGCAGAGGCGGTCATCGAGATGTTCGTCTTCCTCGGGGTTCTCCTGGCGGGTGTCGTCTGGGCCTGGCGGGAAGGAGCGTTCCGATGGGTGTGACCACGGATCGCCGCCGACCGCTGCATGTGCTCCTCGTCGAGGTGCCCGGCAACGGTGCAGCCCGGATTGCACTGGAAGCAGCGGCTGCGTCCGCCGGTCATGTCCTGGCCACCCACCCGGCCGAAAGCGACGTCCTGCTCGTGTGCGGAACCCCCGGACCAGAGATGCGGACGGTCATCGACCGCGTGTGGGATCAGATGCCCTACCCGAAGCACCGGGCGGCACTGACCAGCCCCGACGAAATCGGCACCGTCTTCACGACCGCGCAGGACTCACTCACGGACCGACGTGCACAGCGCTCCGCCGCTCGCGAGGATGGGATCGATGGCCGGCACCTCGCCGAGGACGGCCCCGACCACGAACATCCCAACGACGAGCACCCGGACGACACCGACGAATCGATGCATGAACACGACATGCCCATGGGCGGTCACGACCACATGTCGATGGATCACATGTCGATGAGCGGTCCGGGCGGCTACCCACTCGCCGACGGGGCGGATGATCGGGACGGGCTGGAGATGGACGTGCTGCACCGGCGACTCGGTCCGATCCTGCCGGTCTGGCCAGCTGGCGTGATCCTGGACGTGACGCTCACCGGCGACACCATCACCGACGCCTCCGCCTCGGTGATCGATGTCGACGACCACAAGCGGGGGGAGCCACAGAGCGGCGCGGCCTCCGCGCTCGACCAGGCCGCCCAGATACTCGCCGTCGCCGGATGGGATGCCGTGGCAGCCCGGACGCTCCGCGTACGGGATCTTGCCGTGACCGGCCGCCGGGACCAGGCGCGGGAACGCATTCGGCCGCTGCGCCGCCGGATCGAGCGCTCCGTGATGCTCCGCTGGTCCCTGCGCGGCCTCCAGGTTCGACCCGACATCGACGTCCGCACGGTCCTCCTCACTCGACTCGAGCGCGCAGACGCCGCACTCAACGGCCGTCAGTTCGAGCCGGAACCGGCGACGCCGGTAGATGAGATCCCATCCCTGGTTAAAGGACGCGACATCGGCAGCGCCCGCCTCATCATTGCTGCGCTCACCGTGTTTCCCATGCCTCGCGCGGACT
>JASCOJ010000171.1 GCA_029959645.1 Microbacteriaceae bacterium PS02332
CGGGGGGGGGCGCGGGGCCCCCCCGCCGCGCCCCCCCCGGGGGCGGGCCGCCCCCCTCCACTCCGGCACGACGCCGCACCACGGCCCCGCGCATCCGGGCCGGTCAGCGCGCAGACGGGTCCGCGAGCAGGTCCGCGAACGCCAGCTCGGCGGCGCCGCGGAACAGCACGCTGCCGACGAGTTCCGCCGGGACGATCCGCAGGTCCTCGCCCATGGCGGTCATCGTCTGCGCCCGGACGGCGTCCTCGAGCCGGGTGCCGACGTGCCGCAGGAGCGTGCCGAGGAACCCGCCGAGCACGACGACGTCGGGGTTGACGGTGTGCACGACGTTGCGGACGGCCACGGCGAGCGCCGTGACCTGCCGGTCGACGACGGCGGCGAGCCCGGGCCCGGGCGTGGCCGCGAGCACATCGCCGAGCCGGTCGGCCTCGTCGATCCCGAGCCCCGCGGCGTCGAGCAGCGCCGCCTGTGACGCCTCGGTCTCCAGGCACCCGACGGCACCGCAGTGGCACCGGATGCCGTTCGCCGCGACGAAGGTGTGGCCGAGCTCGCCCGCGTACCCGGCAGCGCCGGCGAGGGGACGGCTGCCGGTGATGATGCCGCCACCGATGCCGCTCGCGCCGCCGTTGACGTAGACGACGTCGGTCGCGCCGCGTCCCGCGCCGTACAGGAACTCGGCGGTGACGCCGAGGTTCGCGTCGTTGGCCGCGAGCACGGTCAGGCCGGTCCGGGCGGCGAGCGGGGCGGCGAAGGCCTCGTCCCGCCAGGCGAGGTGCGGCGCGTACCGGACGACGCCGTCACCGACGCGGACGATGCCCGGCACCGACACGGCGACGCCGACGACCCGACGCCCGGCGGCGCGCTGGGCGGTGTCGGCGTCCACGACGAGCGCGCTGGCGATGGCGAGGGCCTCCTCCGGGGTCGACACGGACGAGGTCCGGACCGTGCGCCGGTCGTGTTCGGTGCCGTCGAGCCCGATGACGGCGAGGGTCACGGCGTCGATCTCGGGCACGATCGCGAGGGCGACGACGTCCGCCGACGCCGACACGGTCGGGCTGGGGCGGCCCACGCCGGTGGCGGGCGGCGCGTCCCCCTCCACGACGAGGCCGAGGTCGACGAGCTCGCCGACGAGTGCGGCGACGGTCGAGCGGTTCAGCCCGGTCTCACGCGTGAGCGCGGAACGCGGCATCGGGCCGCCCTCGTGGACGAGCCGGAGGACGCGGGCGAGGTTGCGGCGCCGGACGACGTCCGTGGTGCGCACCGGACGGGAGGCCGTGCTCGCCTCCGACATGTGCGCTCCGTTCCGTCGCGGGTCCTGTCAGCGTAGTGCGCCCCCTCCGGCTCCTCGCGACCGTGGCGCACCCGCGCGGAGCCGGGCGTCAGCGACCGAGCGCCGTCTCGATCCTGGCGATCGTGCGCCGCATCGCGTACTCGTCCTGGTTCGGTTGCCCGTCGATGAGCCACAGGTGCAGCGTCGCGGGCCCGGCTGCCCGCGGTGCCAGGTGGATCGCGATCCCCCACCGGCTCGTGCTGCCGAGCGGCGTCGGTTCGTCGAACACGTCGAAGCCGAGGACCTCCCGCGCGGTGGCGACGAGGACCCGGTGTCCGCCGCGGCGGGTCCGGGCGGTCATGCCGTCCCGGTCGAACCCGAGGTCGCAGGGGAAGCGGACCGGGAGCCCGGCGCTCCACGTCTGCAGCTCGGCGGCGGACCAGTCCCTGGCGTGCGCCTCGACGAACACGGTGTCCGGGTCCGCCTCGGTCTCGGCCCGCAACCGGTCACGTCGCCGACGGTTGGTGACCGTGATGACGAGGGCGCCTCCGAAGCCGACGGTGACCAGGCCGCCCAGGCGGAGCACCTGGACGAAGCCGGGTTCGTCGCCGGGGCCGACCAGCACCGCGAGGACGACGGTCGCCACCCCGGACACCACGGTGAGGAGGGTGAGGAGGATCGTCGACGGTCGCACACGTCGACGATGCCAGATCGTCCGCGCGGCTGGTCGGGACGGGTCAGGCGACGGTGGTGCGCCCCTCCGCGTCGAAGGACACCGCGTACGACACGGCACGGCCGTCGGGAGCGGTGACCGTGACGTCGCGGGAACCGGCGCCGCCCGCACCCGGGAACGCCCGGAACTCCAGCGCCTCGTGGTAGTCGTGGTCCGGGCGGTCGGTGCGGGTGGACAGCGGCAGGACCGCCCCCTCCCGGACCCACAGCGGCAGGGTGTCGAACCCGTGCTGCTCCCGCCGCCAGACCCCGCCGGGGACGACCTCGCCGGTGAACCAGTTCGTCCACGAGCCCGCGGGGAGCCAGTACTCGACGTCACCGGAGGCGCTGAACACCGGCGCGACGAGCAGGTCGGCGCCGAGCAGGTACTGCCGGTCGCAGTACGACGCGGTCGGGTCGTCGGGGAACGCCAGAGGCATCGGGCGCATGACGGGGATCCCCCGTGCCGACGCCTCGAGCCCGGCCGCGTAGAGGTACGGCATGAGCCGGAGCTTCAGCTCGGTGAAGGCCCGTGTGACGTCGACCGCTTCCTCGTCGAACGCCCACGGCACCCGGTACGAGCTGCTGCCGTGGAATCGACTGTGCGACGACAGGAGCCCGAACTGCACCCAGCGCTTGAACACGGCCGGGTCCGGGGTGCCCTCGAAGCCGCCGATGTCGTGCGACCAGAACCCGAAGCCGGACAGGGCGAGCGAGAGTCCCCCACGGAGGGTCTCGGCCATCGACGGGAACGACGACGTGTTGTCCCCACCCCAGTGCACGGGCATCTGCTGCCCGCCGGCCGTCGCGGAGCGGGCGAACAGGACGGCGTCACCCTTCCCGCGGGTCTCCTCGAGCACCTCGAACACCGCCCGGTTGTACAGCTGCGTGTACCAGTTGTGCATCCGCTCGGGGTCGCTGCCGTCGGCGTAGACGACGTCGAGGGGGATGCGCTCGCCGAAGTCGGTCTTGAAGCAGTCGACGCCCTGGTCTACGAGTGCGCGGAGCTTCGACTGGTACCAGGCGGTGGCGTCCGGGTTCGTGAAGTCGACCAGGCCCATGCCGGCCTGCCAGAGGTCCCACTGCCACACGCTGCCATCGGGGTTCATCACGAGGTAGCCGCCCTCGACCGCCTCGTCGAACAGCGCCGACGCCTGGCCGATGTAGGGGTTGATCCACACGCAGACCCGCAGGTCCTTGTCGTGCAGGCGTCCGAGCATGCCGGTGGGGTCGGGGAACACCCGGGGGTCCCACTCGAAGTCGCACCAGGCGAACTCGCGCATCCAGAAGCAGTCGAAGTGGAAGACCGATACCGGCAGCTGGCGTGCGGCCATCTCGTCGACGAACGAGGTCACGGTCGCCTCGTCGTAGTCGGTCGTGAACGAGGTCGACAGCCACAGACCGTACGACCACGCGGGCACGTGCGCCGGCCGCCCGGTGAGCTGGGTGTAGCGCTCGAGCACGGCCTCGGGCGTCCCGCCGCCGATGACGTGGAACACGAGGGACTCCCCCGGCACCGAGAACTGCACGCGCTCGACGGCCTCCGACCCGACCTCGAACGAGACGTGGCCCGGGTGGTCGACGAGCACGCCGTAGCCGTGGTTCGTCAGGTAGAACGGGACGTTCTTGTACGCCTGCTCGCTCGACGTGCCGCCGTCGGCGTTCCAGATGTCGACGGTCTGCCCGTTCTTGACGAGGGGGCCGAACCGCTCCCCGAGCCCGTACACGAGCTCCCCGACGCCGAGGTCGAGCTGGGCGTGCACGAACGTGTCCGAGGTCGGGGCGTCCGCGCCCTGCACCCGGGCGTTGCCGACGACCCCGCGGGAGACCTCGGCCCCGGGGGCGAGCGTGACGTGTCCGAGCGACTTGTGCCCGGAGCCGGTGAGCACCCGCCGGGTGCCGTCGGGATCCGTCGCCGTGAACCGGAGGTCCCACGGTGCGCCGGGGGTGACGACGGCCGACAGGTCGCCGGAGGTGAGGGTCCCGACACCGTCAGCCACCGCGGCGGACCCGTGCCCGGCCTCCTGACCGACCAGGTCGAAGGAGGACCCGGGCCGGCGGCCGCGGTGGTGCTCGACCCGGACGGTGACGACGCCCGCCATCGGACTCGACAGCGAGACGGTGAGCGTCGGACGGTTGAGGGTGTCGCCCCGTGACGCTATGACCTTCGTCGGCGCCGTGACGACCAGGCGGTCGCCGTCGGGCGTCTGCCGTGCGTCGATGTCGTACGCCTCGGCGGCGTACACGGGGGTGACTCCGGGCCTGACCTGCCAGAACCCGTCGGTGAACTTCATTACTTGACCGCTCCTGCCGTGATGCCGCGCGCGAGGGTGCGCTGGAAGATGAGGAAGAACACGAGCGTCGGGATGAGCCCGAGCAGGGCCGACGCACTCGTCGTGGTGACGTCCATGAGCCGGTCGCCCTGGAGGAGGGAGATCGCGACCGGGACCGTCTGGTTGTCGTTGCTGACCAGGAAGGTCAGCGGGATGAGGAACTCGTTCCACGTCCAGATGAAGAAGAAGATGAGCAGGACCGACAGGGTCGGGCGGCTGATCGGGACGATGACCCGCCAGAGGACCCGCCAGCGACCGGCGCCGTCGAGCGCCGCGGCCTCGAGGATCTCCTTCGGGAACGTGCCGTACACGCTGGAGAGCAGGTACGTCCCGAATGCGGACTGGATCACCGTGAAGACGATGATGACGCTCCACACGTTGTCGTACAGCCCGATGCCCTTGAACATCATGTAGAGCGGGTAGAGCAGCACCTCCTGCGGCAGCATGTTCGCGAGCATGAACAGCACGACGATCCAGCTCCGGTAGCGGACCCGGCCGATGCCGATCGCGAAGGCGTTGAGGATCGAGATGAGCACCGCGAGCAGCGCGACCATGCCGCTGATGAACACGCTGTTCCAGAGCTTCAGCGGGAAGTCGACCCGGTTCCAGAACGTCGTGATGCCGTCGAACGACAGCTGCGTCGGCCAGGCGAGCGGGCCGCCGGCCGCGTAGTCCGCGGGCGTCTTGAACGAGTTGAGCAGGATGAGCAGGAACGGCGCGGCGATGAGCACCGCGATGACGATCCCGCCGGCGAGGACGACCCAGTCGGCGGGCCGCTTGATCCCGCCTTCACCAGGTCGCTTGCGTGGCCCCGCCGCCGGCCGGGAGGCCCGCCCTGCGTCTGGAGTCACGGTCGCCCTGGTGTCGGGTGCGGACACGGTCATCGTGCTTCCTCCTTGCGCTCGGCCCGGTTCTGGGCGGCGATGAAGCCGATCGCGACGATGACGATCACGACGGTGAGGGCGGTGGCGATGGTCGCGCCGTAGCCGACCTGCTGCGCCTGGAAGAACTGGCTGTACGAGTAGTAGCTCGGCACGATCGTCGCGTTGCCGGGGCCACCGCCGGTCAGGGCGTAGACCGGACCGAACACCTTGAGCGCCGCGATCGTGCACGTGAGCACGACGACGAAGATCTCCGGCCGGATGATGTGCACGGTGATCGAGCGGAAGCGCTGGAACCAGTTCGCGCCGTCGAGTTCCGCGGCTTCGTAGAGCTCGGGGTCGACGCGCTGCAGGGCGGCCATGAACACGACGACCGGGTACCCGATCTGCACCCAGACGAGCACGACCGCGACGGACAGCAGCGCGGTGTCCGGGCTGCCGAGCCAGTTGTGCTGCAGGCCGCTCAGCCCGACCGCACCGAGCACCGCGTTGAGCGCGCCGTTCTCCGGGCGGAGGATCCAGCCGATGACGATCGCGGCGATGACGGCCGGCAGGATCTGCGGCAGGTAGTACGTGGCCCGGAGGAAGCTGGCGAGCTTCCCGCCGAACTTCTTGCCGATCACGTCGAACAGGGCGGCGGCGAGGACGAGCCCCAGGCTGGTCGGCACGATCACCATCGCGAGGATCATCACGATGCTGTTCCGGAACGAGATCCAGAACTGGCCGTCCGCCATCAGCCGGCGCCAGTTGTCGAGCCCGGTGAACTGCGGGGGCAGGATGCCGCGGTAGTTCGTGAACGACAGGTACACGTTCCAGCCGAGCGGCACGAGGATGATCGCGGCCAGCAGGACGAACCCGGGGAGCAGGTAGAACCAGTAGCTGCCGCGCCCGGAGGCGGGCATGATCGCGCCGTCGTCGCGGCGGCGGGGGCGGGGGACGCGGCCGCGGAGCGGCGCGATCGGAGGACTGGACGCCATCGTCGGGCTTCCCTTCCGGGGAGTGGGTGGTGCGGGTGAGGGGCCGGGGGGGGGGGGGGGGGGGGGGGGGGGGCCCCCCCCCCCCCCGGGGGGGGGGGGGGGGGGGGGGGGGGGGGGGGGCGGGGGGGGCGGGGGGGGGCCCCGGGGGCCGGTGGGGTTAA
>JASCOJ010000172.1 GCA_029959645.1 Microbacteriaceae bacterium PS02332
CCCGCGGCCCGGGCCCCCGCGGCGGGGGGGCGGGGCCGTCGGCGTCCGTGCCGGTCGTGCCCGGAGCGGGGGTTACGGTGGGAGGGTGACTCTCGACCTCCTCGCCATCTACCAGGACCTGCACGCCCACCCGGAGCTCGGCTTCCAGGAGCACCGCACCGCGGGCGTCGTCGCCGACCGTCTGGCGGAGATCGGCGGCATCGCCGTCACGACGGGGGTCGGCGGGACCGGCGTCGTCGGCGTGCTCGAGAACGGCGACGGCCCGGTCGTGTGGCTCCGCGCCGACATGGACGGGCTGCCCGTGCAGGAGCGCACCGGCCTGCCGTACGCGAGCACGCACCGCGGCACCGACGAGTCGGGCGTCGAGGGTCCGACGATGCACGCCTGCGGGCACGACATGCACGTCACCTGGCTGCTCGGAGCCCTCGAGCGGCTCGTCGCCACCCGCGACGCATGGCACGGCACCGTCGTCGCCGTCTTCCAGCCCGCGGAGGAGGTCATCTCCGGCGCCCGCGCGATGATCGAGGACGGGCTCGTCGAGCGCTTCCCGGCGCCGGTCGTCGTCCTCGGGCAGCACTCGGCCCCTGCGCCGCTCGGGGTCATCGCGATCGGCAAGGGCGCCGTGATGGCGTCGAGCGACCGGATGACCGTGACCTTCAACGGCCGTGGCGCGCACGGGTCGGCGCCGCAGGCCTCGCTCGACCCGGTGGTCACCGCGGCGTCGGCCGTCGTGCGACTGCAGACGGTGGTCTCCCGCGAGGTCGCGCCGAGCGATGCCGGGGTCGTCACCGTGGGCTCCTTCCACGCCGGTACCCGGGCGAACATCATCCCCGACCAGGCCGTGATCGAGATCTCCACGCGGGCCCGCAACGAGGAGACCCGCGCGCGGATCATCGCCGCGATCGAGCGCATCGTGCACGCCGAGAGCGAGGCCGGCGGGCTCGCGACCCCGACGATCGAGCGCGCCCCCGGTGCCGACGTCCTGGTGAACGACCCCGAGCAGGCCGCGCACGTGCTCGAGGCGGTCCGTGCCGTCGTGCCCGGCGCGGTGGACCTCGAGTCCGGGCTCGCGATGGCGTCCGAGGACGTCGGGCAGCTCGCCACCGCGGCCGGCGTGCCGATCGTGTACTGGTTCACCGGCATCACCGACCCCGAGCTGTTCCGCACGGGCGCGGACGTCCCGAGCAACCACTCGCCGTTCTACGCACCGCTCGCCGAGCCGTCGATCCCCGTCGGGGTCGACGCCTTCGTCGCGGCCACCCGCGCCTACCTGTCCTGACGCGGGCTGCTGCCGGCCCGACGGGTCGGCAGACCGGCGGTCCGGCGGCTCGGCGGCGACTTCCCAGGCAACCCACCCCGGCTGTTCCGCCCGGTCGGTTACGGTGACGGCATGCGCACGACCCTCCGCACCTCCGTCACCGCCGCCGTCGCCGCGGGCATCGCGCTCGCCGGGCTCAGCGGCTGCTCCGCACAGTCAGTGGAGCAGGCCAGCGCCGTCGGGTCCTCCGTCGCGTCGAGTGTGACCAGCACCGTGCAGGGCATCGACGGCGCCGCGATCCAGGACGGCATGGCGAAGGTCGCCGGCGGCATCGACGGCGCGCTCGACACGGCCCTCGAGGGCGCGCACGTCACGAGTGACGGGAAGGTGCCGGACGGCTTCCCCTCGGCGGCCGTCCCGCTCGTCGACGGCACGGTGCTCGGCGGGGGAGCCGGTCCCGCCGGGTCCGGGTGGGTCGTGCAGGTCCGCGCGGCCTCCGTCGAGGCCTTCACGACCGCGTCCCAGCGCCTGACCGACGCCGGGTTCACCGAGTCGGCCGGCCGGGCGGACGCCGGGAGCGCGTTCGGCCTCTTCCGGAGCGACGACCACCGCGTCGTCCTGACCTTCTCGACGACCGACGCCGGGGTCACCGCGACCTACATCGTGACGGCTCGCTGACCGGGCGGTCCCGTACGCTTGGGGACGATGTCGAAGGCACCCGTCTCCCGCCCCGAACGCGTCCTGTTCGTGCACGCGCACCCCGACGACGAGACGCTCGCGACCGGGGGCACGATCGCGACCCTGCTCGCGCACGGCGCCGCGGTGACCGTCCTCACCGCCACCCGTGGGGAGCGCGGTGAGATGCTCACGGCCGAGCTCGCGCCGCTCGCCGGGGACGCGGGCCGGGTCGCGCAGCACCGGGAGACCGAGATCGCCGCGGCCCTCGCCGCGCTCGGCGGCCCGGCGCACCGCTGGCTCGGCGGTGCCGGCGCCCGCCCGACCGACCTGCCGGAGCGGCGGTACACCGACTCCGGGATGCGCTGGGGGGCCGACGGCCGTGCGGTCGCCGCCGAGGACGCCCCGGCCGACTCGCTCACCGCGGCCGACCTCGGCGAGGTCGTCGACGACGTGCGGGCCGCGATCCGGTCGACCGGGGCCGACGCGGTCGTCAGCTACGGCGACGACGGCGGCTACGGGCACCCCGACCACGTCCGGGTGCACGAGGCCGCCCGGTACGCCGCCCGGGCCGAGGAGGTCCGGTTCACCGCGATCGTGTCGGCGTCCGACGTCCAGGACGGGCTCCGAGCCGACGACGTCCGGGTCGACGTGCTCCCGGTCCGCGCCCGCGTCCGTGCCGCCCTCGAGCAGTACCGCAGCCAGGTCACCGTCGACCCTGCGGACCCGTCGGACCCGACCGCGCTGTCGTACGTGATGCCGCACGGCGTCCGGCACCAGGTGCCCGCGGTCGAGGTGTTCCGGCACGACGACCCGCCGGTCGCCCCGGCCCCGCAGACCTTCGCCGAGATGTCCGGCCCGGGCAAGGCGGCCGCCGTCGTGGTCGCGGCCGTGGTGGGCCTGCTCGCCGGCGGCCTCGGCACGGTCACGCACCAGCAGACGATCGCGATCGGGGCCTGGGTCACCGCGCCGATCGGCCTCGTGCTGACCACGCTCGTCGTGCTCGGGCTCGTCGTCGGCGTCCGCCTGCTGTACCGCTCCCGCGTGCTCGTCGCGGCCGTCGGGCTCGGCGTCCTCGTCGCCACGCAGGTCCTCGTCGCCGTCGGGGGGAAGTCCTCGCCGCTCGTGCTGGGCAACGCCGCCGGGTACGTCTGGACGTTCGGGCCCGCCGTCATCGCGATGCTCACCCTCGCGTGGCCCGACCTCGCGGCCGTCCGGGCGCTCCGCACGCCGACCACCACCGGGGCGGACGGCGCGACGGCGACGACCACGGCCGCGGCGGGATCGGGAGTCACAGGACCGCACCACTAGACTCGGAACCGCTCAGTTCGAAGGGAGCACCCCGACCGTGACGTACGTGATCGCCCAGCCCTGTGTCGACGTGAAGGACCGCGCGTGCATCGACGAATGCCCGGTGGACTGCATCTACGAGGGTGACCGGTCGCTCTACATCCACCCGGACGAGTGCGTCGACTGTGGTGCGTGCGAGCCGGTCTGCCCGGTCGAGGCCATCTACTACGAGGACGACCTCCCCGAGCAGTGGGCCGACTACTACAAGGCCAACGTCGAGTTCTTCGACGAGATCGGGTCGCCCGGTGGCGCTGCCAAGGTGGGCGTGATCCACAAGGACCACCCCGTCGTCGCGGCGAACCCCGCCGGGGCCTGACCCGGTGGCGCTCGACCTCCCCGACTTCCCCTGGGACCAGCTGGTCCCGTACAAGGAGCAGGCCGCGGCGTACGAGGGCGGGATCGTCGACCTCAGTGTCGGCAGCCCGGTCGACCCGACGCCCGAGGTCATCCGCCGTGCGCTGGCGGAGGCCACCGACGCGCACGCCTACCCGCAGGTCGCCGGGACCCCGGCGCTCCGCGAGGCCATCGCCGCCTGGTACGGCCGTCGGCAGGGCGTGACGCTCCGCCCGGAGCACGTGCTCCCGACGATCGGCTCGAAGGAGTTCATCGCCGGGCTGGCGCTCTGGCTCGGCATCGGCCGCGGCGACACCGTCGTGTTCCCCGAGGTCGCCTACCCGACGTACGAGCTCGGTGCCGCGCTCGTCGGCGCCGACGCCCTCGCCGCGGACGACCCCGCCGCCTGGCCGGAGACCACGAAGCTCGTCTGGCTGAACTCGCCCGGCAACCCAGACGGCCGCGTGCTCACGGTCGAGCAGCTCCGTGCCGCCGTCGTCCGCGCCCGGGAACTCGGCGCCGTCATCGTCGGCGACGAGTGCTACGCCGAACTCGGCTGGGACGCCCCGTACGACACCACGCCGACCCCGACCATCCTCGACCCCCGCGTCGTCGGCGACTCGTTCGACGGCGTGCTCAGCGTCTACTCGCTGTCGAAGCAGTCGAACCTCGCCGGGTACCGGGCAGCGTTCGCCGCCGGCGACGCCCGGGTGCTCGCCGACGTCCTCGCGGTGCGGAAGCACGCCGGGCTCATGCCGCCGTTGCCCGTCCAACAGGCGATGATCGTCGCCCTCGAGGACGAGACCCACGTGCAGCAGCAGAAGGCCCGCTACCGCACGCGTCGGACGGTGCTGCGGACCGCGCTCGAAAGTGCCGGGTTCTGCATCGACGCCAGCGGGGCGGGGTTGTACCTCTGGGCGACCCGCTCCGAGCCGGCGCTCGACACCGTCGCGTGGCTCGCCGAGCGGGGCATGCTCGTCGCCCCGGGCACGTTCTACGGGCCGACCGGCGCCGAACACGTGCGGATCGCCCTGACCGCGAGCGACGACCGCATCGCCGCCGCGGCGCAACGACTCGCCAGCGCCGGCCGCGTCGCCGCCGGCTGACAGGACGCTCCCGCCGATCCGCGCAATCGGGTGAACCTCTCAATCCGACGGGTCTCGTGTGTGCACGAGCGACAGGTGCCACGATTAGGCTGATGCCGTGACTGACACTGCCAACGACGCTCAGACGACGGCCACACCGCCCACGACCCCTGTCCCCGTCAGCCCTGCCGCTGGCGAGCCGGGGGAGCAGGGTGGCACCGCGACCTTGTCGTGGCCGGGCGGCACCGCGGAGTTCCCGATCCTGCAGAGCGTCGACGGTGCGTCCACGATCGACATCTCGACGCTGAAGAAGCAGACCGGGCTGAACACGCTCGACTACGGCTTCGTGAACACCGGCGCGACGAAGAGCGCGATCACGTACATCGACGGCGACCAGGGCATCCTGCGGTACCGCGGGTACCCGATCGACCAGGTCGCGGCGAACTGCACGTTCCTCGAGGTGGCCTGGCTCCTCATCTACGGCGAGCTCCCGACGCCGACCGAGCTCGAGGCGTTCGACAGCCGGATCCGGCGGCACACGCTGCTGCACGAGGACCTCCGCCGCCTGTTCGACGCCCTGCCGCACTCGGCGCACCCGATGTCGGTGCTGTCCAGCGCGGTGAGCGCCCTCTCGACCTACTACGAGGACGACATGGACGTCGACGACCCGGAGAAGGTCGAACTCCAGACCGTCCGGCTCCTCGCGAAGCTGCCGGTCATCGCCGCGTACGCGCACAAGAAGGCGATCGGCCAGGCGTTCCTGTACCCGGACAACAACCTGTCCTTCGTCGACAACTTCCTGCGGCTGAACTTCGGCACGATGGCCGAGCCGTACCAGCCGAACCCGGTGCTGTCGAAGGCCCTCGACCGGCTGCTCATCCTGCACGAGGACCACGAGCAGAACGCGTCGACGTCGACCGTGCGGCTCGTCGGCTCGACGAAGGCGAACATGTTCGCGTCGATCTCCGCCGGCATCAACGCCCTCTACGGGCCGCTGCACGGCGGCGCGAACGAGGCCGTGCTCGAGATGCTCCAGCAGATCAAGGACTCCGGCGAGCCCGTCACGCGTTTCGTCGAGCGGGTGAAGAACAAGGAGCGCGGCGTGAAGCTCATGGGCTTCGGGCACCGCGTGTACAAGAACTACGACCCGCGCGCGAAGCTCGTGAAGGAGTCCGCCGACGAGGTCCTCGAAGCCCTCGGTGTGCAGGACGACCTGCTCGACATCGCGAAGGAGCTCGAGCAGATCGCGCTCGAGGACGAGTACTTCGTCAGCCGGAAGCTCTACCCGAACGTCGACTTCTACACCGGCATCATCTACAAGGCGATGGGCTTCCCGCCGCGGATGTTCACGGTGCTGTTCGCCATCGGTCGTCTCCCGGGCTGGATCGCGCAGTGGCGCGAGCTGAACAACGACCCGCTGAACAAGATCGGGCGCCCGCAGCAGCTCTACGTGGGGTACCCGGAACGGAACGTCCCGACCCGCTGACGCGGGTGCCGACGGACGGGAGGCGCGGTGCCGGCCGGCAC
>JASCOJ010000173.1 GCA_029959645.1 Microbacteriaceae bacterium PS02332
AGCGCGTGCAGCCCCGAGTACACGACCGCGTTCTCCCGGGCCCCCCGGGCGGCGGGGTCACCGCGGCGCGCTGCTGCGAGGGCCTCCCGGACCGTGCGCAGCACGCCGCGGACGGGCCTTCCGCTCACGCAGTGAGTCCCTCGAACAGCACCGTCGACAGGTACCGCTCGCCGGTGTCGCACACGATCGCGACGATCCGCTTGCCGGCGTTCTCCGGCCGTGCCGCGATCTCGAGCGCCGCGTGGATGATCGCGCCCGACGAGATGCCCGCGAGGATGCCCTCCTCGGTCGCCAGTGCCCGGGCGACCCGGAGTGCGTCGTCGAGCTCGACGTCGAACACCTCGTCGATGACGGACCGGTCCAGCAGCTCCGGGATGAAGTTCGCGCCGATGCCGGCGATCTTGTGCGGTCCGGCCTTCCCCTCGGTGAGGAGCGGCGAGTCCGCGGGTTCGACGGCGACGATCTGCACGCCCGGCACGCGCTCCTTGAGCACCTGACCGACGCCCGTGATGGTGCCGCCCGTGCCGACACCGGCCACGAAGACGTCGACGTGCTCCTCGGTGTCGCGGAGGATCTCCTGCGCCGTGGTCCGACGGTGGATCGCGGCGTTCGCAGCGGTCTCGAACTGGTGGGCGAGGATCGCGCCGGGCGTCTCGTCGACGATCTGGCCGGCACGGGCGACCGCGCCCTTCATCCCCTCGGAGCCGGGGGTCAGGACGATCTCGGCGCCGTACGCGCGCATGACGGCGCGGCGCTCGACGCTCATCGTCTCCGGCATCGCGATGACGACCCGGTAGCCGCGGGCCGCACCCACGAGGGCGAGGGCGATGCCGGTGTTGCCCGACGACCCCTCGACGATGGTGCCGCCCGGCAGCAGCTCGCCGGACTCCTCGGCCGCGTCGATGATCGCGACGCCGAGGCGGTCCTTGACGCTCGCACCGGGGTTGTAGAACTCGAGCTTGGCGAGGACCTCGGCACCACCCTCCTGCGGCAACCGGTTCAGCCGGACCAGCGGGGTGTTCCCGAACGCCTGGGAGATGTCGTCGTAGATGGTGCCGCTCATCGGTTCCGTCCTCACGTCGGTTGCCGCGGCCCCTCCCGTGGAGGCGCGGTGCGCTCGCGATCCTAGCGACCGGTCCGCACGCGCACCGACCCGAGTCTCGGTCCAGGCGACGAATCTCGTGGTCGGGACACCGAGACTTGTCGCTCAGCGCGAGTCTCGGGCCCGGGCGAAGCGCTCGTCCGACGCCGCGAGCACGCGCAGCACGTTGCCGCTCGCCAGCGCCCGGAGGTCGGCGTCACCCCAGCCGCGGCGGCGCAGCTCGTCCGCGAGCACCGGGTAGCGGGACACGTCGCGCAGGTCCGGCGGCAGCACCGGGGTGCCGTCGTAGTCGCCGCCGAGGCCGATGTGGGCCACGCCCGCGACGTCCCGCGCGTGCTCGACGTGGTCGGCCACGTCGGACACCGTCACGGGCGGGGGCGTCCCGACGGAGCCGGCCTCCTCCCAGTCCGCCCACGCCCGGGAGACGAACTTCGGCACGAAGGTGACCATCACCACACCGCCGTTGTCGGCGAGGCGGGCGAGCACGTCGTCGGGGACGTTCCGCGGGTGGTCGGCGACCGCCACCGTGGACGAGTGGCTGAACACGACCGGCTGGGTGGCGACGTCGAGGGCGTCGCGCATCGTGCTCGGCGCGGTGTGCGAGAGGTCGACGAGCATGCCGATCCGCTCCATCTCGGCGACGACCTCGCGCCCGCGGTCGGTCAGCCCGCCGTGCACCCGCGCACCGGTCGCCGAGTCCGCCCAGGGCGTGTCCTCGTTGTGGGTGAGCGTCATGTACCGGACGCCGAGCCGGGCGAGGTCGCGGAGGACGGCGAGGTCGTCGCCGATGGAGTGGCCGCCCTCGGCCCCGAGCAGGGACGCGATCCGGCCCGAGGCGACCGCTGCACGGACCTCGTCGGCGGTGCGGGCCAGCGCGAGGTCGTCGGGGTAGCGCTCGACGAGCCGGTGCACGAGGTCGACCTGCTGGAAGGTCGTCCGCACGGGGTCCGGGTCGTCGACCGGCACGAACACCGACCAGAACTGCCCCATGACCCCGCCGGCGCGGAGCTTCGGTAGGTCGGTGTGCAGCGAGTCCCGCTCCGTGTCGACGCCCTCGACCGATGAGGCATGGGTCTCGCGGCGCTCCCACGGCAGGTCGTTGTGGCCGTCGACGACGGGGAAGGGCAGGGTGTCGAGCGGCTGTCCGGGCATCCCCCGACGCTACCGCGCGTTCACAACGCACCGGTGAGCGCCTGCAGGCCGAGGCTCGACAGCGACACCACGACCCAGAGCGCGCCACCGAGCACGAGGGGCCGGACCCCCGCCCGTCGGAAGCCGGCGAGGTCGGTGGACAGGCCGATCGCGCTGAGCGCCACGGTGATGAGGAACGCGGCGGCCGCGGCCACGGCCGGGTGCACGGGTCCGGGCAGGACCCCGGTGGAGTTCACGGCGGCGAGCACGAGGAACCCGACGAGGAACCACGGCACGAGGCGTGCCACGCGGCCCACCGTCCACGGCCGCGCCGCCGCCGGGGTCACGTCGGACCCACCGTCGGCGGCAGCGGCGGCGCGCGCGTCCAGGACCTCCTGCCGCCGTGCGACGAGCCACGCCAGGCCGAGCACGACCGGGATGATCATGAGCGTCCGGACGAGCTTCACCACCACGGCGGTGTGCGCTGCGGCCGCCCCGTACGAACTCGCCGCCGCGACGACGGAGGAGGTGTCGTTGACGGCGGTGCCGGCGAAGAGGCCGAACGCCTCCTGGCTCATCCCGAGGGCGTGCCCGACGAACGGGAAGACGACCACCGCGGCGACGTTGAACAGGAAGATCGTGGAGACCGCGTACGCGACCTCGACCGACGCGGCGCCGATGACGGGCGTCACCGCTGCGATCGCCGACGCCCCACAGATCCCGGTGCCGACCCCGATCAGGGTCCGGAGGTCCCCGACCACGCCGAGCGCGCGACCGATCCCCCACGCGGCCACCAGGCAGATCACCAGCGTGCCGAGCATCACCGGCAGCGACGACGCCCCCACGGTCGCGACCTGCGCGAGCGAGAGCTGCGCGCCGAGCAGGACGACCGCGACCTGCAGCACGGTCTTGCTCGCGGTCGTGATGCCCGGACGCAGGACGGCCGCCGGCCGCCGGACGGTCCCGAGCACCGCGCCGAGCACGACCCCGACCACCGGCGCACCGACCACGGGCACGAACCGGCCGACGACGGTGGCGACCACCGCGATCGCAGCGGCGAGCGCGAGGCCCGGCACGAGCCTCCCGGCACGGTCGAGGGGACGGAGGGCGGCGTCGGTCACGCGACCATCCTGCCGCCCGTGCGCCAGGATCGTGGCATGACCGTCACCATCCGGCTCGTCACCGACCTGCCGACCAGTCCGGACCGTGCCTTCGCGCTGTCGCTCGACATCGGCGCGCACCTGCGGTCGATGGCGGCCACGGGCGAGCAGGCGGTCGCTGGCACGACGTCCGGCACCATCGGGCTCGGCGAGTCCGTGACGTGGCGCGCCCGCCACTTCGGCGTCGTCTGGCGGATGACGAGCCGGGTGACGGCCCTGGAGGCTCCGCACCGGTTCGTCGACGAACAGGTGCGGGGCCCGTTCGCCCGGTTCCGGCACGAGCACACCTTCGCGGCCGTGCCCGGCGGGACGCGGATGGTCGACGAGATCGTGTTCCGGGCGCCGCTCGGCGTGCTCGGTCGGATCGCCGAGGCGCTGGTGCTCCGCCGGCACCTCCAGCGCCTGATCGCGGAGCGGAACCGGTCGCTGGCCGCGGAACTCGCCCCGGCGTCCTGACCGACGGACCCGAGCCCGGCACCCTTCCGCGGCACGGTCCGCCGTGGCATGCTGACGACTCCGAGGAGGTCACGATGACGAACCGCTTCTCCCACCTGCCGGACCCGGTGGACCCGTCCCGCCTGGTCGTCGAGGTCCCCGCCAGCCCGGACGACCGGCCCGCGCCCGAGCCGGCACCCCCGGCCGCGGCCCCGGAGCTCGTCGCCGCGACGCAGGTCGCGCAGGGCTCCGGCGCCCCCCGCACGATGCGGAGCAGCCAGTGGACCGCCGGGCTCCTCATCGCCGGCGTGCCGATCGGCGTGCTCGTGGTCGTCGCCGTGGTGCAGATCGCCCTCGGGGGTTGACCTGGTCCGTCCGCCCGGGGGTGGACGGACCGGTGCACATCTCCCCCTCGCGGGGGACGCAGCGCGGGACGTCGGTCCCCTAGCTTGGCCTCGATGATCGAAGTCCAGCACCTCTCAAAACGCTACGGTCCGAAGCTCGCGGTCGACGATGTCTCCTTCGTCGTCCACCCGGGCAGCGTGACCGGCTTCCTCGGGCCGAACGGCGCCGGGAAGTCCACGACCATGCGCATGATCATGGGGCTCGACGAGCCGACCTCCGGGCGGGCGACCGTGAACGGGCAGCCGTACCGGTCCTTCCGCGACCCGCTCCGGCAGGTCGGTGCGCTGCTCGAGGCCAAGGCCGTGCACTCCGGTCGCAGCGCGTACAACCACCTGCTCGCGCTCGCCGCGACGCACGGCATCCCGAAGTCGCGGGTGCACGAGGTGATCGAGATGACGGGCCTGGAGTCGGTCGCGCGGAAGCGCGTCGGTGGGTTCTCGCTCGGCATGGGGCAGCGGCTCGGCATCGCCGCGGCCCTCCTCGGCGACCCGGCGACCCTGATCCTCGACGAGCCGGTGAACGGCCTCGACCCGGACGGGGTGCTCTGGGTCCGGCAGCTCGCCCGACGCATGGCCGCCGAGGGCCGCACGGTGTTCCTGTCCAGCCACCTGATGAGCGAGATGGCGCAGATGGCCGACCGCGTCGTCGTCCTCGGCCGGGGGAAGGTCCTCGCCGACGCGCCGATCGCGGAGTTCATCGCCGGCGGCCCGGGTCAGGGCGGCGGGGTCGGCACGCGTGTCGTCGTCCGCACCCCCATGCCCGACCAGCTCTTCGCCGCCATCGGCCCCGCAGCGTCGGTGACCCCGCGCGAGGACGGTTCGTTCCTCGTCGTCGGCCCGGACGCACCGACCGTGGGCGCGATCGCCGCACAGGCCGGGGTCGTCCTGCACGAGCTCACCCCGACCGGCGCGAGCCTCGAGGAGGCCTACATGGCCCTGACCCGCGACGACGTCGAGTACCGATCGGAGGGCGACCGATGAGCGCACCGCAGACCGTCCCCCAGCACCGACAGCCCGGGCCCGCCCCGATGTCCGACGTCCACCTCGGCGCGGGCCGTCTGGTCGCCAGCGAGTGGGTGAAGTTCCGCAGCATCCGGTCCACGTTCTGGTGCTTCGGGATCATCGTCCTGCTGACCATCGGCATCGCGGCCCTCGTCGGTGCCCTCGCCGAACCGGGTCAGGACCTCACGGGTGACCAGGCGAACTCGACGATCGTCAGCATGAACACGGTCAGCGTGTACCTCTCGGCCCTCGTGGTCGGGGTGCTCGGCGTCCTCATCATCACGGGCGAGTACAGCACCGGTCAGATCCGGTCGACCTTCACCGCCGACCCGGGCCGCATCGGCGTGCTCCTCGCGAAGGCGACCGTCCTGGCGCTGTCGACCTTCGTCGTGAGCGTCGTGTCGACCTGGATCGGGGTGTTCCTCTCCACCGCCCTGCAGTCCGCGAAGGGCCTGCGCCCCGACCTCGCCGACCCGGCGGTCTTCATGCCGCTGCTCGGCTCCTCGCTCGACGTCACGCTGCTGGCGCTCCTGGCGTTCGGCATCGGGCTGCTCGTGCGCTCGAGTGCCGGCGGCATCGCGATCACGCTCGGCATCCTGCTCGTGCTGCCGATCGTGCTGGCGCTGTTCGGATCGATCACGAACACGCAGTGGATCAGCGACCTGACGGCGTTCCTGCCCGACGCGGCCGGCTCGCAGCTGTACCAGTACGCGTCCGGCAGCGAGCTCCCGGCCGGTGGCAGCGGCGGTGTCACGCTGAACGGCTGGAGCGGTGGCGGTGTGCTCCTCGCGGAGGTCGTCGTCGTGAACGCGATCGCGTTCGTCGTGACGCGACGCCGCGACGTCTGACGCCAGCACCCTGACGGACGGGCGGGCCCGGGGGGGGCCCCCCCCCGGCCCCCCGCCCGCCGGCCCCCCCCCCCCCCGGCCCCCCC
>JASCOJ010000174.1 GCA_029959645.1 Microbacteriaceae bacterium PS02332
CGGGCGTGCAGACCGGACGCGCTGGCGAGGGTGACGGGGCGGGTGGCTGCGGACATCGATGGACTCCTGTCGATGGGTGGAACGCTCATGCTAGCGAGCGCGGGGGGGGCGGGACCCTGGCGTCGGTCAGTCGCGACCGGGCCAGAAGACCTCGGTGCCGGCGGCCTCGACCTCGCGCACGAGGTCGAGGTTCACGCCGGGGTCGGTGATGATCGTGTCGATCGCCGCGAGGGGTGCGACGCGGCCGAACTCCTCACGACCGAACTTGGTGTGGTCGGCGAGCAGGATGCTCCGGCGGGCCGACTTGATCATGGCGCTCTTCACGGCTGCCTCGGCCATGTTGTGCGTCGTCAGCCCGCGTTCGGGCGTGATCCCGTTGATGCTGACGAAGGCCACGTCGACGCTGACCATGCCGATGAGCTGGTGGGTCCACGTGCCGACACCGGCCAGCGAGTCGCTGCGGATGTTCCCGCCGAGCAGGTGCAGGTCGATCCCGGGCCGGTTGGCGACGGCCATCGCCACGGGGAGGGAGTGCGTGACGACGGTCAGGCCGCGGTCGGTCGGCAGGAGTTCCGCGAGACAGATCGTCGAGGTGCCGGCGTCGATCATCACCGAGCCGTTCTCGGGCAGTTCCTCGAGCGCCGCCTCGGCGATGACCATCTTCTCGGTCTGGTTGATCCCGCCGCGGTCGCCGACGCCCGGGTGCAGGGTGATCCGCTCGACGGGGATCGCGCCACCGTGCGCCCGCCGGACGAGCCCGCGACGCTCGAGACTCGTCAGGTCGCGGCGGATCGTCTCGGGCGTGACCTCGAGCGACTCGGCGAGGTCCTTCACGTCGACCCGGCCGTGCGCGCGAGCCCGCTCGACGATGCGCTGGTGGCGTTCTGGTGCGTACATCGGACCTCGGGGGATTCGGAGCGGAACGGACTCGCTCGGGCATGCCCGGCGCGGGAGGGAGCGCTCGCGACGGTGCGGCAGACGCAAACGGGCATCTGTTTCTGCATTTTTATCCCCGGATGTGTTTGTTTGTCAACGTGGGGCGATGTACAGTGCATGAGACCGCATCGGCATCCGCTCGCCGCGCGCGTCGTCCCACCCCGAACCACCCACCGCTGCTGCGCGTGAGATGAAGGAGTCTCCCCATGTCCGATCTGCTCGGAACCGGCGTCGGCCGCGGCGTCGCCCACGGCCCGGTGCTCCGGATGGCGGACCCGCTCGGGGAACCCTCGACCGCTCCGCTCGACGGGTCGGCCGACGACGCGAAGCAGGCCGTGCACACCGCGCTCGCCGCGGTGGCGGAGGACCTCACGAAGCGCGGGCAGCTCGCGGGCGGCGACGCGCAGGCCGTGCTCGAGGCGCAGGCGCTCATGGCCCAGGACCCGACGCTGCTCGACGACGTGCACACCCGCATCGACGGCGGCACGAACCCCGAGCGCGCCGTGTACGAGGCGTTCGCGCAGTTCCGCGACCTGCTCGTCGGCATGGGCGGCTACATGGGTGAGCGCGCCGCCGACCTCGACGACGTCGCACAGCGCATCGTCGCCAAGCTCCGCGGCGTCCCCGCCCCGGGCGTCCCGGAGTCGGACACCCCCTTCGTGCTCGTCGCCCGCGACCTCGCGCCGGCCGACACCGCACTCCTCGACCTCGAGAAGGTCCTCGCCCTCGTCACCCGCGACGGCGGCCCGACCTCGCACACCGCGATCCTGGCGCGCGCCAAGGGCATCACCGCGATCGTCGGCGTCACCGGCGCGGACGACCTCGCCGAGGGCCAGCACGTCGTCGTCGACGCCGCCGCCGGCACCGTCGTCACCGACCCGTCCGACGCGCTCGTCGCCGAGGTCGACCAGCGCATCGCCGACCGCCGTGCCGCCGCCACCGCCCCGCTCACCGCCGGGGCCCTCGCGGACGGCCACCCCGTGCCGCTCCTGGCGAACCTCGGCAGCCCGGCGGACGCCGCCGCGGCCGTGGAGCTCGGCGCCGAGGGCGTCGGCCTGTTCCGCACCGAGTTCCTCTTCCTCGACGCCCCGACCGCCCCGACCGTCGCCGACCAGCAGCGCTCCTACGAGCAGCTCCTCGAGGCGTTCCCGGGGAAGAAGGTCGTCGTCCGGGCGCTCGACGCCGGCGCCGACAAGCCGCTGCCGTTCCTCACCGACAAGGACGAGGAGAACCCGGCGCTCGGCCGTCGCGGGCTCCGGGCCCTGCGGAACCACGAGCAGGTCCTCCGCGACCAGCTGACCGCCCTCGCGCAGGCCGACGCGGCCACCGAGGCGGACCTGTGGGTGATGGCGCCGATGGTCGCCGACGCCGAGGAGACCGAGTACTTCGTCGACCTGGCCCGTGAGCTGGGCATCCGCACGGCCGGTGTGATGGCCGAGGTGCCGTCGCTCGCGCTCATGGCCGAGCAGGTGTTCCAGTCCGCCGACTTCGTGTCCATCGGCACGAACGACCTGACCCAGTACACGATGGCCGCCGACCGCATGCTCGGCACCGTCGCGCACTACCAGGACCCCTGGCACCCCGCCGTCCTGCGCCTCGTCGCCCAGCTCGGTGCCGCCGGCGCCGACGCGGGCAAGGCCGTGGGCATCTGCGGCGAGGCCGCGGCCGACCCGCTGCTCGCCGTCGTGCTCGTCGGCCTCGGCGCCACCACCCTCTCGATGACCCCCGCGGCCCTCGCCGACGTGCGTGCCGAACTCGGCCAGCACACGCTCGAGCAGGCCCGCGCGATGGCGAAGGCAGCACTCGCCGCGAGCACGGCGGCGGCCGCCAAGTCCGCCGCAGCCGCGGCACACGCCGTCTGACCCGCCCGTTCCACCCCCGTCCCTGCAGCACCCTCCCAACAGAAAGTCACCGCACATGACAACGTCGTCCGTTGCAGCGCCCGACGCCCCCGCTCAGCGGGGCGGGGCGCGCGTCGCCGTACAGAAGTTCGGCACGTTCCTCTCCGGCATGGTCATGCCCAACATCGCGATCTTCATCGCGTGGGGCATCATCACGGCCTTCTTCATCGAGACCGGGTGGACGCCAGTCGGTGTCCTCGGTGGCTTCGGTGAGACCGCCGGCGTCGCCAACCCGGGTCTCGTCGGCCCGATCCTCACCTACCTGATCCCGCTCGCGATCGCGATCCAGGGCGGCCGCATGGTCTACGAGACCCGCGGCGCAGTCGTCGGTTCGATCATGACCATGGGTGTCATCGTCGGCGCCAGCGGCACCACGATGATCCTCGGCGCGATGATCTGCGGGCCGCTCGGCGCGTACCTCATCAAGCAGGTCGACAAGATCTGGGACGGCAAGATCAAGCCGGGCTTCGAGATGCTCGTGAACAACTACGCGGCCGGCATCCTCGGCTTCGCCCTCGCGATGGTCGGGTTCTTCTGGCTCGCCCCGCTGTTCAAGCTCATCGCCGAGGGCCTCGGCGACGCGGTGAACTTCCTCGTCCAGCACTCGCTCCTGCCGCTCGCCAGCGTCATCATCGAGCCGGCCAAGGTCTTCTTCCTGAACAACGCGATCAACCACGGTGTGCTCGACCAGCTCGGTGCGCAGCAGGTCCAGGAGTCCGGCAAGTCGATCCTGTTCCTCCTCGAGGCGAACCCCGGCCCCGGTCTCGGCATCCTCCTCGCCTTCACCTTCTTCGGTGTCGGCATCGCCCGCTCGACCGCTCCGGGCGCGATCATCATCCAGTTCCTCGGTGGCATCCACGAGATCTACTTCCCGTACGTGCTGCAGAAGCCGGTCCTGTTCATCGCCGTCATCCTCGGTGGTGCGACCGGCGTCGCGACGAACGTCGCCTTCCACTCCGGCCTCGTCGCCCCGGCCTCCCCGGGTTCGATCTTCGCGGTGCTCGGTGCGACGGCGAAGGACAGCTTCCTCGGCGTCATCCTCTCGGTGGTCCTCTCGGCAGCCGTGTCCTTCGCGGTGGCCTCGTTCTTCCTGATCGCCACCCGTAAGCGCGACCTCGCCGCCGGCAACGCCGGTGACATGAGCGCCGCCATGGCGAAGCTCCAGGCCAACAAGGGCCGCGACGTCAACAGCGCCACCTCGGGCCTGCTCGGCAACAACGCCCCGCGCAACGAGGAGGAGACCGAGGCCGCCTTCGGTGGTGTCGGTTCCGGCACCGCCACGGCGACCCGCGTCGAGAACGTCGTGTTCGCCTGCGACGCCGGCATGGGCTCGAGTGCGATGGGCGCCAGCGTCCTCCGCAACAAGATCAAGAAGGCCGGGATCGAGAACGTGTCGGTCTCGAACAAGGCGATCGCGAACCTCTCGGGTGACGAGGACCTCATCATCACCCAGGAGGAGCTGACCCCGCGCGCGAAGCAGAAGAACCCGAACGCGCAGCACGTCTCGGTCGGTAACTTCATGAACGCACCGCAGTACGACCAGGTCGTCGACCAGCTGAAGAACCAGTAAGGCAAGAGCACGATGGGGGAGGGGACGGGCGACCGTCCCCTCTTCCGCGCCCACCACGAACAAGGAGAACCGATGCCCGTCCTGCAGGAGAGCCAGATCCGCGTCCACACCGAGGACACCGCGCCGACCAAGTCGGAGGCGATGAAGGAGGCTGCGGCGATCCTCCAGGACGCCGGCGCGGTCACCGCCGACTACTACCCGGCGATGCTCGAGCGTGAGAAGAGCGTCTCGACCTACATGGGGAACTCCCTCGCCATCCCGCACGGCACGAACGACGCCAAGGACGCCATCAAGGCCTCCGCGCTGTCCTTCGTCCGCTACGCCACCCCGATCGACTGGGACGGCAACGACGTGCGCTTCGTGGTCGGCATCGCCGGCGTGAACAACGAGCACCTCGACATCCTGTCCAAGATCGCCATCGTCTTCTCCGACGAGGACCAGGTGCAGGCGCTGACCGACGCGCCGGACGCCGGCGCGATCCTCGCGATCCTCGGCGAGGTCAACGAGTGAGCACCGCCGTCCACTTCGGCGCCGGCAACATCGGGCGCGGCTTCGTCGGGCTCCTGCTGCACCAGGCCGGGTACGAGGTCGTCTTCGCCGACGTCGCCGCGCCGCTCATCGACGCGCTGGCCGCCGCCGACGCGTACACCGTGCACGAGGTCGGCGCCGGCGCCCAGGACCACGAGGTCACGGGCTTCCGCGCGCTGAACAGCGCGCAGGACGAAGCGGGCGTCGTCGCCGAGATCGGGACCGCCGCCGTCGTGACGTGCGCCGTGGGCCCGAACGTCCTCAAGTTCATCGCCCCCGTGATCGCGAAGGGGCTGCAGGCGCGCGACGCCTCCGCCGGCCCCGTCGCGGTGATGGCCTGCGAGAACGCGATCAACGCCACGGACCGGCTGCGCGAGTTCATCGAGGCCGCCCTGCCCGCCGAGGAGCGCGAGGCCGTGCTCGCCAAGGCCGTGTTCGCGAACACCGCGGTCGACCGCATCGTGCCGGCCCAGCCCGAGGGTGCCGGCCTGGACGTCACCGTCGAGACCTACTTCGAGTGGGCCATCGACCGCACGCCGTTCTCCGGTGCCGAGCCGGAGATCCCCGGCGCGCACTACGTCGACGGGCTCGCCGCCTCGATCGAGCGCAAGCTCTTCACGGTGAACACCGGCCACGCCACCGTCGCGTACCAGGGGTTCCTCGCCGGCGCGGACAAGATCTCGGACGCCGTCGCGATCCCGGCGGTGCGCTCGGCGCTCGAGGCGGTCCTCGCGGAGACGAGTGACCTGCTCGTCCGCCGCCACGAGCTCGACCCCGAGGTGCACCGCGCCTACGTGGCCGCGATCATCGCCCGGTTCGAGAACCCGCACCTGCCCGACACCGTGACGCGCGTCGGCCGGCAGCCGCTGCGGAAGCTCTCGCGCGACGAGCGCTTCGTGTCGCCGGCCGCCGCCCTCGCCGAGGACGGCACCGAGCCGGTCGCGCTCCTCGACGCGATGGGGGCCGCGCTCCGCTTCGACGTCGCCGACGACGAGCAGAGCGTGGAACTGCAGGCGCTCCTGCACTCGGACAAGGCCGACGCGGCCATCGCGAGCGAGGTCACCGGCCTCGACGAGCAGCACCCGCTGCACGCGGCGTTCACCGACCGGGTGCGGGCGGCGCGCGCGTAGCGTCCCCACCCCGCACAACGGACCGGAGGCCCGTCACCAGCTGGTGACGGG
>JASCOJ010000175.1 GCA_029959645.1 Microbacteriaceae bacterium PS02332
TCCCCCCGCCCCGGGGGCGGGCCCGGAGGGGGCGCCGGGGGGGGCGGGGCGCCCGGGGGCGGCCCCCCCCCGGGCCTCCCGTGCACGTCGTCCCGGGCGCGGAGCACTCCCCCCACGGCAACAGGCGCGGCCGCCGTGGTGGTCGTGCGTGGCTCAGGCGCGGACGAGACCGCGTTCGTAGGCGGCGATCACGACCTGGATCCGGTTGCGGAGCCCGAGCTTCATGAGCACCGACCGGACGTGGCTCTTCACGGTCGCCTCGCTGAGGAAGACCGATGCGGCGATCTCCGCGTTGCTCAGGCCCTTCGCCACGAGGAGGAAGACCTCGCGCTCGCGGGCGGTCAGGGCGTCGAGCACCTCGTCGCGACGATGCACCTCGACCGGGGTGCCCTGCGCACGGAGCAGGTCGAGTGCCTCGGACTCGGTGGATGCCGGGCGCCCCTCGTGCACGTCGCGGATGGTCGCCGTGACGACCTCGGGCAACGCGTCCTTCGTGAGGAACGCACCGGCACCGGCGCGGAGCGCGGCGACGACGGCGTCGTCCCGGCGGATGGTGGTCAGGGCGATCACGCGGGGTCGGTCGCCGACCCGCTCCCCGAGGCGCAGGAGGGTGTCGATGCCGTTCATCACCGGCATGCGGAGGTCGAGCAGCAGGACGTCGGGGTGTTCGCTGTCGCAGAGGTCCAGCGCAGCAGCGCCATCGGCTGCGATGCCGACGCAGGTCATGTCGTCCTGGGCGTCGACGAGCATCTGCATCCCCGTGGCGAACAACCGCTGGTCGTCGACGACCGCCACCCGGACGGCGCTCACCGGGCGGCCTCGAGTTCGGCGGGTGCCGGTCCGACCGCTCGGGTGGTCGGCAACCAGGCCGTGACGACGAACTCGTGGTCCTCGTCGCCGCGGCCGGCGCGGAGCCATCCGTCGACGAGCCGGGCACGCTCCTCCATGCCGGCGATGCCGGTCCCCGGACCGTCGAGCGCCACGAGGGGTGCGGACCCTCGCGATGCGACGACCACGCCGAGCCCTGGCCCCCGCCAGTCGAGGACCACGCCGGCACTCGCCGTGCGCCCCTGGTGCTTGAGGACGTTCGTCAGGCTCTCCTGCACGATCCGGTGCACGGCAGCGGCGACGCCGGTCGTCACCTCGGCCGGGGTGCCGCGCTGCTCGAAGGTCGCGACCATGCCGACCTCCCGCATGTCCGCGACGAGCGGCGGGACGTCAGCGAGGCCGTACCGCGCCTCGACGCCCGTGCCCTGGATGCGCTCGACCAGGGCGCGGACGTCCCCGAGCGCCGAACGGCTCACCTCCGCGATGTCGCGCAGCGCGGACGCCGCGTGCTCGTCCCGGACGGCGATGGCAGCCGCACCCTGCGCCTGCGAGACCACGACGGCGAGCGAGTGCGCCAGCGAGTCGTGCACGTCCCGGGCGATCCGGGCGCGCTCCTGCTCAGCGTGCAGCTCGACGGACGCGACCTCGGTCTCCCGCTCGGCCTCGACCACCCGGACGCTGGCGAGCCCGACGCGCCACGTGGCGCCGATCGCCACGCCGACGGCCCAACCGATGCCGCTCGCCCCCGCGATCGACAGCGAGAGGAACGCGAGGTCCGTCTTCGTGCCCGAGCTGGAGGCGACCCAGCGCCCCCACACGTCCTGGTCCGCGACCGTCGGCACGACCATCGCCCACGCCGCCGCCGCGCTGGCGACGCCGAGCACGGGGACCGCGATCCACCGGAGCGCGTCGGAGCGACCGGCTCCGACGACGCCGACGACGATCGCGACGGCGAGGTACTCCGGCCACGTCGTGCTGGTCGGGCGGTGCAGCAACCGCAGGGCCTGGAGCAGGGGGACGGCGACGACGAGTCCGAGGGCGGTGGACGGCATCCACGCCGCCAGACCGATCGCCACGGCGAACGCGGACACGACGACGACGTGCTCGGCGAGGCCGGACCGTCCGGCCTCGCCGACGATCCAGAGCACGAGGTAGACGACACCGGTCGCGGGGGCCAGGAGGTGTCGGAACCGTTGGAGGATGGTGGTCATGCCGCCGAGCGTAGGGGGACGCTCCGGCGGTCAGCGAGCCGTCGCGGACCTTTTCATCCGAGGTGATGAGCGGGCGTCCGCTGACGTGGCGGCGCCGTCACGGGCCTCCCGTCAGTGCCCGAGCGAGCGGCGGTGTTCCTGCGCTGCGGCGAGGACGGCACGCGCCTCGTCGCTGGCGGCCTCGGCGTCGTCGCGGGCACGCTCGAGCCGTGCCACCTCGTCCGTTGCGCGCTCGAGCTCGCGTTCGAGGTCGGCGCGGCGGTCCTCGGCGGCCTCGAGGTCGGTCTCGGCCGCATCGAGCGCCGCGTCCGCGTCGCGGGACTCCGTCCGCGCGGCGGTCTCGGCCTGGCGGGCGGCGCGGCGTTCGGCCGCAGGGTCGGGCCTCGGCACGGGCTCCGGCGCGTCGGGCTCCTGCGCGTCGGGCTCCTGCGCGGCGGGCTGCGGCGCGTCGTCGGGCCGCTCGTCGGACTGCGCGGGGCGGGAGGCGCGACCCGCCTTCCGCGGACGCCTCCCCTCGGAGATGTCGATGGGCGGGGCACCGCTGCCGGACCAGGCGTCCGGGACCGCGTCCGGCACCGCGAGTGCACCGTCGAGGTCGACGTCCTCGAAGCCGACGCTCTCGAGGGGCTGCACGAGGAGGCCGGACCGGATCGCCGCACCGGCGTGCGGGTCCGCCATGCCGGCCTCGATCGTCGCGCGCACCTGGTCGAGCACGGCCCGGGTCACGGGGTGGCCGGCGTCCGAGGCGAGGTCCGCTCCTGCCTGGGCGAGCGCGTCCACGACGCCGGACCGCTGCCGCCGCAGGGTCGCGATCGCGCGCGGGTCGGCGGTGGCCTGGGCTTCCCGCAGGGCCGGGCCGAGGTCGACCGCTTCGTCGAGCGCGCCCTCGGCGGCGAGCAGGTCGATCACCCAGGCGGCAGGTGCCGGCTTCCGGAGCCTCCCGATCGCCGCTGCGGTGTCGCGGTCGTCCTTCCGCACGGCTCGCTGCCGCGCGGTCCGCTCGGCGACGAAGTCCGCGGGTGCGGCGCGGAGCAGCTCACGGGCGACGTCGGCGAGCTCCATCAGCCCAGCATGCCCGTCGTGGCCCTGCTGGACACCGGGGTTCGTCGACGACATCGGAGTCCTGCGGGAGGGCTACCAGTCGTGGACGGTGCCGTCGGCCAGGCGGTTGAAGGGCAGGTACGCCTGCTCGTAGGGGTACTTCCCCGCCTCGTCGACGTCGATGGAGACGCCGAGGCCGGGCTCGTCGCCCGGGTGCAGGTACCCGTCCGTGAAGGTGAACGTCTGCTCGAACACCTGGTTGGTGCGCGTCCCGTGCTGCATGTACTCCTGGATGCCGAAGTTGTGGATGGCGAGCCCGAGGTGCATCTGCGCCGCGAGGCCCACCGGCGAGATGTCCGTCGGCCCGTGGAACCCGGACTTGACCTGGTACATCGCCGCGTAGTCCATGGTCTTCCGGAGCGGGGTGATGCCGCCCATGTGTGTGACGGCGCCGCGGACGTAGTCGATGAGCTGGTCGCGGATGAGGTCCTTGAAGTCCCAGATGGTGTTGAAGACCTCGCCGATCGCGAGCGGCGTCGTGGTGTGCTGCCGGACGAGCCGGAGTGCCTCCTGGTTCTCGGCAGGGGTGCAGTCCTCGAGCCAGAACAGGTCGTACGGCTCGAGCGACTTCCCGAGCTTCGCGGCCTGGATCGGGGTCATCCGGTGGTGCCCGTCGTGGAGGAGCGGCAGCTCGGGGCCGAACTCGCCCCGCACCGCCTCGAACACCGTCGGCAGGTGGCGGAGGTACGCCCGGGTGTCCCAGTCCTCCATCGCCGGGAACGCCCCGCGCTGCGCCGGCTCGAAGTCGTAGCGCACGCCGGCGTTGCCCTCGGTGGTGCGGTTCGACGCGATGCCGTAGATGCTCTCCAGGCCCGGGACGCCCGTCTGGACGCGGATCGACCGGTAGCCCTCGGCCTGGTGTGCGCGGATCGAGTCGAACAGCTCGGGGAGGTCCTTGCCCGAGGCGTGCCCGTACGCCATCAGCCCGGTCCGGGAGGCGCCGCCGAGCAACTGGTACAGCGGCATCCCCGCGACCTTCGCCTTGATGTCCCAGAGGGCCATGTCGACGGCGGCGATCGCGGCCATCGTGACGGGCCCGCGGCGCCAGTACGACGAGCGGTACAGGAACTGCCAGGCGTCCTCGATGCGGCTGGCGTCGCGGCCGAGCAGCAGCGGGACGACGTGCTCGGTCAGGTATGCGGCAACCGCGAGTTCGCGGCCGTTCAGGGTCGCGTCGCCGAGACCGGTGACGCCGTCGGTGGTGGTCAGCTTGAGGGTGACGAAGTTGCGGTCCGGGCTGGTGACGACCACCTCGGCCCGGTCGATGAGCTGGCCGCGGTCGGTGCTCGCCCAGGTGTCCGGTCTGGAGGCCGGCCCTCCCCCGTCGGGTCGGCCGTCGGTCGCACCGGGGGTCGGGTTCGCGGGATCGGTCACGGCGTTGCTCCTCCTCGAGGCGGGCGCGGTCGCCCTCCCGCCACGGTGCGGGAGCGTCCGACGCCTCCGGTCCGAGCCTGCACCGACGACGGCCCCGTGTCCATCACCGTCGGATCGAGCGGAGTGCCGCGGGGACTCCGATGATCACGGGGACCAGCCGGGGGTGACGAGGCCGGTCTCGTAGGCGAAGACGACGAGCTGGGCGCGGTCGCGGGCGCCGAGCTTGATCATCGCGCGCGACACGTGGGTCTTCGTCGTCGCGGGGCTGACGAACAGACGCTCGGCGATCTCCGCGTTCGTCAGCCCGCCGGCGACCAGTCGCATGACCTCACGCTCGCGGTCGGTCAGGACGTCGAGCTCCGGCGTGAGCGCAGCCGGTTTCGCGTGTGCCGCGTACGCCGCGACGAGGGAGCGGGTCGGCCCGGGCGAGAGCAGGGACTCCCCCGCGACCACGGTCCGGACGGCCCGGAGGAGTTCGGCGGGCTCGGTGTCCTTGACGAGGAACCCGGCCGCGCCGCCGCGGATCGCCTCGAACACGGTGTCGTCCTCCTCGAAGGTGGTGAGGACGACGACGTGCACCGCGGCGAGCGCCGAGTCCTCGGAGATGCGCCGCGTCGCGACGAGCCCGTCTGTCCCCGGCATGCGGATGTCCATCAGCACGACGTCGGGCAGCTCGCGGGTGACCACCGCGACGGCGGCGTCCCCGTCGGCTGCTTCGCCGACGACCTCCATGCCGGGCTCGGCGGAGACGAGTGCACGGAGGCCGGCCCGGATGAGGCTCTGGTCGTCCACGAACACCACGCGGATCGGATCCGGCGCGGTGGCGGTGATGGGCGCGGTCATCGGTTCTCCTCCTGCTTGCCGGTCGTCGTCGCCGCGCGCTCGCCGATCGGCAGCCGCGCGCGGACCGACCAACCGCCGTCGGGTGTGGGCCCCACGGCGAGCGTGCCGTCCACGGCCGCGGCCCGCTCGCGCATCCCGACGAGGCCGTTGCCGTGCCCGCTCCCGCCGTGGGTGTCGTCCGGGCGCGGAGCGGCGGTCCGGGCCACCGACGCCGCGGGGACGTCGGTGACCTCGATGTCGACGACCTCGGCTCCGACGCGCACGACCACCGTGGCCCGGTGGTCGGCGGCGTGCTTCATGACGTTGGTGACGGACTCCTGCACGATGCGGAACGCGTTGCGGGAGACGACGCCGCCGACGTCGTCCACCGGCCCGTCGAGGTGCAGCTCCACGTCGACGCCGGCCGCGCGGGCGCGGTCGACCAGGGCGGGCACGCGGTCGAGGCCGGACACCGGGGCGCGGTCGGATGTGCCGGTCGGGGCGTCGACGGCACGCAGGACGCACAGGATCGTCCGGAGCTCGACGAGCGCCTGTCTGCTGGAGTCGCGGATGCTCGACAGCGACTCGCGTGTCTGCTCCGGGAGGTCGTCTCCGAGGTGCAGCGCCACCCCGGCCTGCAGGGTGATCAGCGACATGCTGTGGGCGACCGAGTCGTGGAGTTCGCGGGCGATGCGCACCCGCTCGGCGCCGGCACGCTGCTGCTCAGCCGCGAGCCGGGAGCGCCGAGCGTCGGCCGCACGGGCG
>JASCOJ010000176.1 GCA_029959645.1 Microbacteriaceae bacterium PS02332
GGGGCCGGGGCGGGGGCGGCGGCGGGAAGGGGGGAGCCCGCCGCGACCCACGCCGGGGCTCAGAGGGCCTTGAGCATGTCCTTCATCTGGGTGATCTGCTCGGTCTGGCTCGACACGATCGACTTCGCCATCGCGACCGCGTCGGTGTTCTTGCCCTTGTCGACTTCGGTCTTGGCCATGTCGACGGCGCTGGTGTGGTGCTCGACCATCTGCTGCAGGAACAGCTTTCCGGCGTCCGCCGGGGAGGCGCTGTCGAGGGCGTCCATGTCGGAGTCGGACATCATCCCCGACATCGAGGAGTGGTCCATCCCAGACATGCTGGACATTTCGGTGGGCTCACCCCACTGCTTCAGCCAGCTGGTCAGGGACGTGATCTCCGGACCCTGCTCAGCCTTGATCTGCTTGGCGAGGGTGACGACGTCAGCGTCCACGGCGGAGCCCTTGGCGAGGAGCATGTCGCTCATCTCGACGGCTTGCTTGTGGTGCGGCAGCATCTGCTGCGCGAACATGACGTCCTGGTCGTTGTGCGCCGACGCCGCCGACGAGGACGACGAGGAGGAGTTGTCGGAGGACGCGGCGTTGTTGGTGGAGCAGCCGGCGAGGGTGAGGCCGATGGTGAGGGCGGCGGCGGCCGCGAGGGTGCGCGTGATGGTGGTGTTCATGAGTCCGTTCCCGGGAATGCGTCAGGTGGTCCGGGCAGGCGAATACCTGCCCGTGTTCTGGGCATGCGGGAGTTCCCGAAGGGAGCACTCCCGTCGGGGATGGATCAGATACGGATGATCTGCAGCGCCGTCAGTGATGGCGGCTTGGGTGCGGCGACGCGGCGTGCGACACGGTCTCCGAGGGCGAGCAGCCGTGCGAGGACGTAGAGGACCCCACCGTTCCGGGCGCCGAGCAGCGCCCACGTGAACAGGGCGATCGTCAGCGCGCAGGCCATCCCCATCAGGGAGCACATCAGCGCGCACAGACCGCCATCGCAGTCGGCGTCACTGAGCACGCTCATCGCCGCGCCAGCCGGCGCGGCGATGTGCGCACCGTGTCCGGCGGCGTCGCTGTGGGTGTGTTCGGCCGTCATGCTCGACGTGGCGGTCATGGCGTGACCGCCGGTGGTCGCGTGGCCGAGCATGCTGTGCATCAGGACCGTGAACCCGACCAGCAGCAGCAACGCCAGCACCGCCGTGGCCTGCAGCAGCAGGCGGCGGCGCGTGGTGTTCGCGGTGGTGAGCATGCGGATCCGTACTGATGGCTGGTCGGGGTGCGGGTTCTATGGTGCAGGACGAGCGCTGAGAGAACAACCGCCCCGTCTGGTGGGCAGGGGGTGTTCAGGCGCGCACGAGGCGGGCGATCGCGTCGGAAGCTTCCTTGAGCTTCACCGCGGCCGCGTCGCCGCCTTCCGCGACGGCGTCGGTGACGCAATGCGCGAGGTGGTCATCCAGCAGACCGAGCGCGACGGACTGCAGCGCCTTCGTCATCGCGGACACCTGAGTGAGGATGTCGATGCAGTACTGCTCCTCGTCGACCATCCGCTGCAGGCCGCGGGCCTGCCCCTCGATGCGGCGCAACCGTTTGAGGTAGTCGTCCTTCGCGGTGATGTACCCGTGGTGGTGCTCGGCTGCGGGCGCGGTGGTGTCGGTCATGGACGCTCCTCGGGGTTCACCGTTTACGGTAGCGGCGCTCATGACGCCGTCGACCAATCGAACGGAGCCGGCGCGATCGGGGTGGCGACCCCGCGGGTGATGACGATGGCGATGTCCTGCTGGTCCTGCAGTTCCAGATCCGGCAGCGGCGTGCTGGTGCGGGTGCCGTTGACGAACACGGCGACGTGCCGGCCGTTCTTCCCGTCGACGTACCCGCCGACCTGCCCGTCGCGCAGGGCGACGTTCCACTCGGTGAAGAGCTGTCCGAGGGTGAATGGCTGCACCTTCGCGGATTCGACGTGCACGATGCCGGACGTGTCGTGGGTGTGCAGTGCGGACATGCCGCCCCGCTGCATGTCGATGCCGATGTTCGCCGGCACCGCCACCGGCTTCCCGTCCACGGACACGGACAAATGCTGATGGGTGTGCAGCGCCGCACCTTCCATCCCCGCAACCTCGAGCCCCGCAGCTTTCGCCCGCGCCGCCGCATCCGCGGGGGCAGGCCACGGCGGCGCCGCCGTCACCCCGGACGCCGTCGGCGCCGTGGCGCCGCCACGGCTCAGGGTGGTGACCGTGATCGTGGTGACCGCGGCGAGGACGATCACCACCGCGGCGCCCAGCAGCCACAACCGGCGGGTGCGGCTGCGCTGCTGCTCAGCCCTACGGTCAGCGGCTTTCTGCCGCGCCTCTTCGCGCCGATCAGTCTTGGTCGCCATCACGTCCTCTTCCCTGTGCCGGTTCGGCGGATCGGGAACACATCCGTCCGACCGGCGTTACACTCGCTACGGTACCCCCCTAGGGTACCTGATGAGCGTCGACGACGAAGGGATCACCACGATGAGCGAGCAGCTGACGAACACGTACGGCATCACGGGCATGACGTGCGGGCACTGCGTGATGAGTGTCAACGAGGAACTCAGCGCCGTGCCGGGCGTCACGGACGTGACGATCGACCTCAACGTTGGCGGTGTCTCCACCGCTCGGGTGACCAGCACCCGCGACCTGCCGCAGGAGGAAGTCTCCGCCGCTGTGGAGGAGGCCGGCTACACGTTGGTCGCATCATGACAACGACCAGCACACCGTCGGTTGAGCTGACGATCGAGGGCATGACGTGCGCGTCGTGCGCGAACCGGATCGAGCGGAAGCTGAACAAGCTGCCCGGCGTGATCGCGAGCGTGAACTACGCCACGGAAAGCGCTTCCGTCACGTTGCCTGCGGACCTCGCCGTCGACGACGTGATTCGCACCGTTGAAGCTGCCGGGTACGGCGCACACCTGCCCGAACCGGCCGGTGCGGACACCGACGAGCTCGCGCCGTTGCGGCGGCGGCTGATCGTGTCCACGGTGCTCGCCGTGCCGGTAGTGGCGCTGTCGATGATCCCGGTGCTGCAGTTCCCGGGGTGGCAGTGGGCTGTCCTGGTGCTGGCGCTGCCGGTCGCCGTGTGGGGGGCGTGGCCGTTCCACCGCGCTGCCGCGATCAACGCCCGCCACGGGGCCGCGACGATGGACACGCTCGTCAGCGTCGGCGTCGCCGCTGCGACCGTGTGGTCCGTGTGGGCGCTCGTGTTCGGCGGTGCCGGGCACATCGGGATGCGGATGGCGTTCTCCTGGTTCCCGCACCCCGGCGCTGCCCCGGAACCGTACTTCGAAGTCGCCGCCGCGGTGACGGTGTTCCTTCTCGCCGGCCGGTACTTCGAGGCCCGCGCGAAGGACCGCTCCGGCGCCGCCCTGCAAGCGCTCCTCGCGTTGGGTGCACCGACGGCCCGGGTGCTCAGGGACGGTGTCGAGACCGAGGTGCCGACCGCAGCGCTGCAGGTCGGGGACCGGTTCGTGGTCCGTCCCGGTGAACGCATCGCCACCGACGGGACCATCACCGACGGCACAAGCGCGATCGACACCAGCGTCATGACCGGTGAAGCGGTCCCCGTCGAGGTCGGGCCCGGCGACACCGTCACCGGCGCGACCGTGAACGTCGGCGGCCGACTCATCGTCGAAGCCACCCGTGTCGGACAGGACACCGAGCTTGCCCGCATCGGCCGGCTCGTCGTGTCCGCGCAGACCGGCAAGGCCGAGGTGCAGCGCCTCGCCGACCGAGTCTCCGCCGTGTTCGTCCCGATCGTCATGGGCCTGGCGGTGCTGACCCTCATCGGGTGGCTGCTGCTCACCGGCGACGTGCAAGCCGCGTTCACCGCTGCCGTCGCGACCCTGGTGATCGCCTGCCCATGCGCCCTGGGGCTGGCAACACCCACCGCGCTGCTCGTCGGGACCGGCCGTGGCTCCCAGCTCGGGATCCTCATCCGCGGCCCCCAGGTCCTCGAGGCCACCCGCCGGATCGACACCGTCGTGCTCGACAAGACCGGCACCGTCACCACCGGCAGGATGAGCGTCCACCAGGTCACCGCCGTCGACGGGGAAACGGACACCCGGGTGCTCGCCCTCGCCGCCGCCGCGGAAGCAGGGTCAGAACACCCGATCGCCCGCGCCATCACCGCAGCAGCAACCGACCACCCCACCGCGGACACGTTCCAGTCCACCGCCGGGCTCGGCGTCCAAGCCGTCATCGACGGCGTCCTCGTGCTCGTCGGCCGACCTGCCTGGTTGACCGATCAGTGGGCCATCACCATCCCCGACGCGGTCACGGACGCGGTCCGGACTGCGGAACAGGGCGGCGCGACCGCGGTCGTTGTTGCGTGGGACGGCGCAGCTCGCGGCGTCATCAGCGTCGCGGACACCATCGCGTCGACCAGCCCGGACGCAATTCGACGCCTGCACGACATGGGCTTGCGGACGGTGATGCTCACCGGCGACGCCGAAGACGTCGCCCGCACGGTCGCAGCCGAGGTCGGCATCGACGACGTCGAAGCCGAGGTACGCCCCGAAGACAAGTACCAGACCGTCACCCGGCTGCAGGAGCAGGGCCGGTCCGTGGCGATGATCGGCGACGGCGTCAACGACGCCGCCGCTCTCGCCGCCGCAGACCTCGGGATCGCGATGGGCAGCGGCACCGACGCGGCCATGGAAGCCGCCGACATCACCCTCATCCGAGCGGACCTGAGCGCCGCCGCGGACGCAATCGCGCTCGCCCGCCGCACCCTCGGCACGATCAAAGTGAACCTGTTTTGGGCCTTCGCCTACAACGTCGCCGCGATCCCGCTCGCGATGGCCGGCCTGCTGAACCCGATGATCGCCGGCGCAGCCATGGCCCTGTCCTCGATCTTCGTCGTCAGCAACAGCCTGCGCCTTCGCACGTTCCAGCCTCGCTGACCGGCGGACACCGGGCCCGTCGCCCGCCTACACTCACCCGCATTACCCCTCCGGGGTATGCCCGTTCGGAAAGGAGATCGAATGTCCGGGTACATCACCGTCGGCATCGTGCTGGGTATCGCACTGCTCGGCATCGCCGCTGTGGTGCTGCTGTCTCGAGCGACGGCCGTCGCTCCGGTCCGCGAGGACGTGCTGCCGTTCGGGTCCGGGTGGGACCTCCAGGAACACGCACTTTCACGCTTCCACACCCGCTGGTACCCGATGACGCTGGTGTTCCTCGCGTTCGACGTGGAGATGCTCTTCATGTACCCGTGGGCTGTCGTTGTCGCGCAGATCGGTGCAGAGGCGGTCATCGAGATGTTCGTCTTCCTCGGGGTGCTCCTGGCGGGCGTCGTCTGGGCCTGGCGGGAAGGAGCGTTCCGTTGGGTGTGACCGGAGGTCAGAGCCGGATTCTCATGCATGTGCTCCTCGTCGAGGTCCCCGGCAACAGCGATGTCCGAATGGGAGTGGAAGCAGCGATTGCGGCTGCCGGTCACGTCCTCGCCGTCCACCCGGCCGAGAGTGACGTCTTGCTCGTGTGCGGCACACCCGGACCAGAGCTGCGCACCGTCATCAACCGTGTCTGGGACCAGATGCCGTACCCGAAGCACCGAGTCACGGTCACCGACCCCCATGAGGTTGGCACCGTCCTCACCGCGTCGCAGGAAGCACTCGCGGACCGACGTGCGCAGCGCTCCGCCGGACGCGAGAACGCGATCGGTAACACAGATGGTCGGGACTCCGAGGAAGACGAACACCCGAAATATGAGCACTCGAGCGACGCCGACGACGCTGGCGAGTCGATGCAGGACCACGACATGACCATGGGTGGTCACGACCACATGTCGATGGATCACATGTCGATGAGCGGTCCGGGCGGCTACCCACTCGCCGACGGGGCGGATGATCGGGACGGGCTGGAGATGGACGTGCTGCACCGGCGACTCGGTCCGATTCTGCCGGTCTGGCCAGCGGGTGTGGTCCTGGACGTGACGCTTGCCGGCGACACCATCACCGACGCCTCCGCCTCGGTGATCGATGTCGACGACCACAAGCGGGGGGAGCCACAGAGCGGCGCGGCCTCCGCGCTCGACCAGGCCGCCCAGATACTCGCCGTCGCCGGATG
>JASCOJ010000177.1 GCA_029959645.1 Microbacteriaceae bacterium PS02332
GGCCCGGTGCAGGTGCTGCACCGGGCCTCCCGTCCGACGGCTGGTGCCGTCGACGACCGCGCTAGCGGAGGTCCGCCAGGAAGCGGTCCGTCCAGGCGAGCGCCGTGGAGCCGGTCACCGAGTTGCAGATCGGCGACGCGGTGCTCGTCGGCGACGCGCAGGGCGTGTCACGGTCGAGCGACCAGATGTGCACACCGGCGAGACCGGCCTGCTTGGCGTACGTCGAGACGGTGTCGACGTCGGCGAGGCTGAAGACCTCGTCCGAGGCGTCGTTCACCCCGATCATCGGCGTGACCTCGATCTTCGCGGCCGGGATGCCGAACGTGTGCTGCAGGTTCGTCACGGCCTGGATCGTCGAGCGGCCCATGTCGCAGGTGCTGCCGGCGAGCACGCAGTTCGCCGTCGTGGCCCGACCGAAGTCCATCGTCATGAGGTTGACCGTGTAGTGCGTGAGCGACGACGCCTTGATGGCCGAGACCACCGCTGAGCCGGTCGCGTTCAGGCCGCCGTACGACCCGTCGGACGCGGCGAGCGTCGCGAGGGTGAAGGAGAACCGGAGGCCCGGGTACTTCACCTGCGCCTGCGCGGCGGCGGACACGAGCGCCTGCACGTCCGCGGCGGACTGGCCGCTCTCGATGTCGAAGTCGACACCGATCATGTGCGGGGTCGCGTACCGGGCGATGAACGCCTCCAGGCCGGCACCGGAGGAGCACGTGAAGGCGCCGGCGGCACCGCCCGTGCTGACGATGTAGTTCACCCCCGCGCTGTCGAGGCGGCCGATGTTGGCGCTCGCGAAGGCGTCCGCGGGCACCCCTCCCCAGTTCTCGCTGCCACAGGTGCCGGTCGCGAACGCGAGGGTGATCGCCTTGAGGCCCGGTTCGCGGGTGGCGACGAGGCTGTTGCTGCCGCCGGCGACCGGGATCCTCGACCCGGTGACCATCGTCGACATGACGTTGGTGTTCCAATCGAGGTTGGCCGTGACGTCCTTGTAGGGGCTGAACACGAAGCCGCTCGCGGTCCCCGGGGTCCCGGTGCCCGTGCCGGGCGTGGTGGTGCCGCCGCCCGTGCCCGGCGTGGTGGTGCCGCCGCCTGTACTGCCGCCGGTGCACGCACCGGTCGACGTCCACGGCTGGCCGCTGCCGGTCGCACCCGCGTGGGTGGCGGGGTCGTCGCCCTGGGTCCACCAGTTCGCGCGGTAGTTCTGCCCGCTCTCACTGACGGTCGCACCACCGGTGTAGGCGGTCCCCGCCGCCCACGCCGCGGCGCACGTCGTCGCGGCCGAAGCCGCCGGTGCTGTCGCCATGGTCGCCCCTGCGACCACTGCTGCGACGGCGGCGATCACGCCGATCCGTCCCCTGATGTCGGTCTTCAAGTGGTTCTCCTGTCCTCGCCGGGCAGCGTTGCCCGGTCGGCGGAGCTCCTGCGGCCCTGATTCCGCAGGAGCATTGTGGAATACCCCTGCATCGTCGCTCCGAGGACACCCAGGCGTCCATGAAGGAACGTACAGACAGCGCATCCGGGCCCCGCGCGGCGACGTCGGGGTCAGGAGCGGGAGAGGCCGAGCTTCCGTCCGGCGAGGCCCCGCCCCATCGACACGAGGTCGGCGGCGATCGCGGTCAGGGCCACCGCGGCCGGGTCCTCGGGGATGCCGAGCACGACCGGGAGGCCGGTGTCGCCGCCCTGCCGGAGCGGGACGGAGAGCGGGACGCTGCCGAGCACCGGGACGGGCGACTCCTGCCCGCGGGACAGCCGGGCCGCGGTCTCCGCGCCGCCGCCCTCGCCGAACAGGTGCAGCACGGTGCCGTCAGGCTGCACGAGCCCCGCCATGTTCTCGACGACGCCGATCACCCGCTGGCCGGTCTGCCGCGCGACGATGCCGCTGCGTTCGGCGACGTCGGCCGCGGCCGCCTGCGGGGTGGTCACGACGAGCACCTCGGCGTGCGGCAGGAGCTGGCCGACCGAGATCGCGACGTCGCCGGTGCCGGGCGGCATGTCGAGCAGCAGGACGTCGAGGTCACCGAACCACACGTCCGACAGGAACTGGTTCACGGTGCGGTGGAGCATCGGCCCGCGCCACGAGACCGCCGTCGACACGTCGTCGACGAACATGCCGATCGAGACGACCTTCACGTCGTGGGCGACCGGAGGCAGGATCATCCGGTCCACCCGGGTCGGCCGCGGAGCCACACCGTGCTCGTCGGTGAGGCCCATCAGCCCGGGGACGCTGAACCCGTGCACGTCGACGTCGACGACCCCGACGCGCAGGCCCCGCCGCGCGAGCGCCACCGCGAGGTTCACCGTCACGGTCGACTTGCCCACGCCGCCCTTGCCGCTCGTGACCGCGATCACACGGGTCAGCGAGTCCGGCGTGAACTGCACGCCCTGCGGTCGGCCCTCGCGGAGCCGCGCGGTCAGGGCGGCCCGCTGCTCCGGCGCCATGACGCCGACGGAGACGTCCACGGCGGTCACACCGGCGACCGAGGCGGCCGCGGCGCGCACGTCCCGCTCGATGCTGTCGGCGGCCGGGCACCCCACGATCGTGAGCTGCAGGTCGACGCGCACCGCGCCTCCCGGCTGGACGTCGACACCGCGGATCATGTCGAGTTCGGTGACGGGTCGGCGGATCTCCGGGTCGATCACCCGGCCGAGCGCGGCGAGGACGGCGGTTCCGAGGTGCTCGTCATCGCCGGACCCGTTCGCGGGCACGGCGTCAGCCACGTGCGCGCACCCGCTCCGTGTCGAGGTCGTCGGGGTCGGCGTCGCGGCGATCGAGCTCCTCGAGCAGCGACCGGAGTTCGGACCGGATGAAGTCCTTCGACGCCATGTCGCGCATCGCCAGGCGGAGCGCGACGACCTCGCGGGCGAGGTACTCGGTGTCGGCGAGGTTCCGCTCGGCGCGCTGGCGGTCCTGCTCGAACTGCACCCGGTCGCGGTCGTCCTGCCGGTTCTGCGCGAGCAGGATGAGCGGGGCCGCGTACGAGGCCTGGAGGGACAGCACGAGCGTCAACGCCGTGAAGCCGATCGCCGCGGAGTCGAACTGCCACGCCTTCGGGCTGAGGGTGTTCCAGCCCATCCACACGACGCAGAAGAGCGTCAGACCGATGAGGAACCAGGGCGTTCCCATCGCACGTGCGATGCCCTCGGTCGCCCGGCCGAAGGTGTCACCACGACCCGAGCGCCGCCGGCTCGGGAGGACGGCCGTCCGCATGCCCTTGGGGGAGTCGAGCCGGTTGCTCTGGTCTGCGCGCTGTCGGTCGCGCCGTGCGTCGTCACTGCGTGCCATCGGTCGTCCTCCTTCCGGTGCTGCCCGGGCTCACCGGGGTCCGGCGGGCGCGGGAGCGCGTTCGCATGCTCGGGGCTGTCGGGTCACCGTCGGACCCGCCCTGACTTCGCCAGTCGTCCGGCAGGACGTGGTCGAGGACGTCGTCGATCGTCACCACCCCGACGAGACGGTGGGCGTCGTCGACGACCGGGACGGATACGAGGTTGTACGTCGCCATCACGCGCGTGACCTCGGCGGCGCTCGCGTCGACCCGGACCGGTTCGGTCTGCTGGTCGATGAGCGTGCCGAGGCGCTCGTTCGGCGGGTAGCGGAGCATGCGCTGGAAGTGCACGAGGCCCAGGAAGCGGCCGGTCGGCGGCTCGTACGGCGGCAGGGTGACGCACACGCTGGCACCGAGCGCCGGGGCGAGCTCGTGCCGTCGGATGAGCGCGAGGCCCTCGGCGACGGTGGCGTCCGCCGAGACGATCACCGGCTCGGTCGTCATCAGGCCGCCCGCGGTGTCCGGCTCGTACTCGAGCAGCATGCGGACGTCCTGCGCCTCCTCCGGCTCCATGAGCTGGAGGAGGGCCTCGCTGCGCTCCTCGGAGAGCTCGGCCAGCAGGTCGGCGGCGTCGTCGGGCTGCATCTGGTCGAGGACATCGGCGGCGCGGGCGTCCTCGAGGTGGGACAGGATCGCGATCCGCTCCTGGTCGGGCATCTCCTCGAGCACGTCCGCGAGGCGGTCGTCGGGGAGCTCCTCGGCGACCTCGAAGCGGCGCTCGGCGGGCAGGTCGAGCAGGGTGTTCGCGAGGTCGGCGGGCACGAGGTCCGAGTACGCGGCGATGACGTGCTCGGCGGACTGGGTCTCACCGGGGAGCTCGTCCTCGGTGACCTCGGCCCAGGTGGCGAACGTCGTCGGGCCCTTGCCGAACGGCGACGGCGTGGTCTTCGGCTTGCGGAGGAAGAGCTGCGCGACCTCCCAGTCGCCCTGCCCACGGTCCTCGATCGCGACGTCCTCGACGGTGGCGCGGACGCGCTCCTTCTTCACGAGCACCTTGCGGCCGAGCATCTCGGCGATCACGCGGACCTCGCCGCCGCGCTGCTCGAAGCGGCGCATGTTCACGAGGCCGGTCGTGATGACCTGGCCGGCGCCGATCGACGTCACGCGCCCGATGCTGAGGAAGATCCGGCGTTTGCCGGGGACCTCGACGATGAGCCCGACCACCCGGGGCGCGTCGACCCGGCGGTAGACGACCAGGACGTCGCGGACCTTGCCGACGCGGTCGCCCGCGGGGTCGAAGACGGAGCACCCGGCGAGGCGGGCGACGAAGACCTTCGTGGCGCTCACACCGCAAGCGTAGTGGGTCGTGGAGTCGCTTCCCTGGGGCCTCTCGTCTGATCGCAAGGACCGGGGAGGATGATGACTGTGTGAGCACACAGAGCCCCTTCGGCGGCCGCACGGCACAGGCGTTCCCGACGCTGCCCCGCGGCGACGTCCTCGGCACCTACGACAGCTACCCGGAAGCGCAGCGCGTGGTCGCGAAGCTCGCCGAGTCCGACTTCCCGGTCGCGAAGCTCTCGATCGTGGGCAACGACCTCAAGACCGTCGAGCGGGTCACCGGGAAGATGACCTACGGCCGCGCCGCCCTCGCGGGTGCGCTGTCCGGGCTGTGGCTCGGGTTCTTCATCGGTATCGTGCTGACCCTGTTCTCGCCGTCGGCCGGTGGGCTCTTCGCCGCCGCGGCACTCATCGGTGCCGGGTTCGGCGTGCTCTACGGCATCGTCTCGTTCGCCATCACGAAGCGGCAGCGGGACTTCACGAGCGTGCACCAGGTGCTCGCGACCACCTACCAGATCGTGGTCGACCCGCAGCTCACCGGGCAGGCGCAGCGCATCCTCGGCCAGGTCGGCGCCGCGACGCCGCACACCCCGTGGGACCAGCCGGCCGTCGGGCCGTCGGGGCCGGGCCAGTACGGGCAGCAGGGGCAGCAGGGCCAGGCGGGCCAGTACGGCCAGCCGGGTCGCTACGGGCAGCCGGGGCCGGGGCAGTCCGGTCAGGGTCAGCCGGGCCAGGGTCAGCCGGGCCAGTACGGCCAGGGACAGCTGGGGCAGAGCCAGTACGGCCAGCCTGGGCAGCAGCAGCCGTGGCGGCCCGGGCCGGGAGGCACGCCCTCCGCCGGCGGCCAGCAGGGCTCGCCCTACGGGGACCACGCGACGCCGCACCAGCGTCCGGAGGCAGAACGCGACGCGGGCCAGCGCGGCAGTGCACCGGCGGACACCCGCTCGGGGAGCTCGGCGGTCACCCCGCCGTCCACGCCCTCCCGTCCGCAGTACGGCACGAACGACGGCGCACGCCACGGCGAGGGCGAGCAGCCCCGCGCGACACCGGAGACCCCGGCGCGGACCACCGGCCCGCGGTACGGCACGAACGACGGCCCGCGCTACGGCGAGGGCGAGCAGCGCCGCGCGACGCCGCCGACACCCGAGCGGACCACGGGCCCGCAGTACGGCGAGAAGGTCGACGGACCGACCACCCCGCCGCAGGACACGGCGGCGCCGACCGCGACGCCGTCCGAGGGCGACGACCGCTCGCGGTGACGACATGACCCGGTGACCGGTCCTGACCGGTCACACGGACGAGGGCGGGGGCCCCCCCCCGGGGGGGGGCGGCGGGGGGCGGCCCGGGGGGGGGGGCGG
>JASCOJ010000178.1 GCA_029959645.1 Microbacteriaceae bacterium PS02332
CGGGGCCCCAAACATCTGGCCCCCCCCCCCCCCCCGCGGGGGGGGGGGGGGGGGCCCCCCCCCCCCCGGGCGGCGTCGTCTGCGGGGACCGAGTGGCCCCCGCCTGCCGGGCCCCGTGGCCCACGACGAAGAAAGGCGCACCATGCGCTTCGCCATCGGCGACACCGACTTCCTGCTCGACGGGCAGCCGCACCGGATCCTCTCCGGCGCGATCCACTACTTCCGCATCCATCCGGACCTCTGGGCCGACCGCATCCGCAAGGCCAAGCTCATGGGTCTGAACACCGTCGAGACCTACGTCGCCTGGAACGCGCACGAGGCCACCCCGGGCACGTTCGACTTCACGGGCGGGCTCGACCTCGGACGCTTCCTCGACCTCGTCGCCGCCGAGGGCATGCACGCCATCGTCCGCCCCGGTCCGTACATCTGTGCCGAGTGGACCAACGGCGGCCTGCCGTACTGGCTCTTCACCGACGGCACCGTGGGCGTCCGCCGCAACGAGCCGCAGTTCCTCGCCGCCGTCCGCCGCTACCTCGGCGCCCTCGCCCCGGTGCTGGTGCCCCGGCAGGTCGACGCCGGCGGGCCGATCGTGCTCGTCCAGGTCGAGAACGAGTACGGCGCGTACGGCTCGGACCCGGTCTACCTCGAGGAACTCGAGCGCATGCACCGCGAGATCGGGCTGACCGTGCCCTTCACGAGCGTCGACCAGCCGATGGGCACGATGCTCGAGGACGGGTCACTGCCGTCCCTGCACAAGACCGGCTCGTTCGGATCGCGCTCCACCGAACGGCTCGCCCGGTTGCGGCAGGCGCAGCCGACCGGTCCGCTGATGTGCTCCGAGTTCTGGGACGGCTGGTTCGACAGCTGGGGCGAGCACCACCACACGACCCCCGCCGCGGCCAGCGCCGACGACCTCGACGTGCTCCTCGCCGCCGGCGGCTCGGTGAACATCTACATGTTCCACGGCGGCACGAACTTCGGGTTCACGAACGGCGCCAACGACAAGGGCGTGTACCGGCCGATCGCGACGTCGTACGACTACGACGCCCCGCTCGACGAGGCCGGTCGCCCCACCGCGAAGTTCCACGCCTTCCGCGAGGTCATCGGTCGCTACGTGCCGCTGCCGGACCTGCCCGCCGCCATGCAGCCGGGGGGCTCCGGCAGGCTGGACACGGTCGACGACGACACCGCCCCGGACGGTCTGGAGGCCCGTCCCGCCGCCGCCCCGCACGTCGCGGTCCGCCTCGACCGCTCGCTGCCGCTCGCCGCGCTGCTGCCGCAGCTCGCCACCTGGACCACCTCGGAGCGCGTGCCGACCTTCGACGAGTTGGGCGCGGCCTCCGGCTTCGTCCTGTACCGCGCCGAGGTGGAGCTGCCCGACGGCGGCGTGCTGACGGTCGGCGAGGAGGTCCGCGACCGCGCGGTCGTCAGCGTCGCCGGTCGACCGGTCGGCGTGCTCGAACGGGAGCACCACGACCGGGCGATCGCGCTGCCGCCTGCCACCGGGCTGCTCGAACTCCTCGTCGAGGACCAGGGCCGGGTCGACTACGGCCCCCGCATCGGCGAGCCGAAGGGCCTCGTCGGCGGGGTCCGGATCGACGGCGTCGAGGTCGCGCGCTGGACCGTCGCGCCGCTCGCGTTCGACCCGCTGCCCGACGCGGCCGTCGACGAGCTGCGCCGGGCCTCTCGGTCGACGGCGGACGCGCTCGCCGGCCCCGCGCTCGCCCTCGGGACGTTCGAGCTCACGGACGGTGACACCACCGATCGGTACCTGTCGCTGGACGGGTTCCGGAAGGGCGTCGCCTGGGTGAACGGGTTCTGCCTCGGCCGGTACTGGTCGCGCGGACCCCAGAAGACCCTGGCCGTCCCGGGGCCGGTGCTCCGCGCCGGGACGAACGAGGTCGTCGTCTTCGAGGTGCACGCCTCGGCCTCGCGCGGTGCCTGCCTGTGCGGCGAGCCGGACCTGGGCCACACCGAGGCCTGACGGACGGGCCGTCCGGCGCGCGGTCCCGGCGCTGTCCGGGGATTCGGCACCGCGTCGTCGGCCGGACCGCGTCGGTGCTCAGGCCGTGGCGGTCTCCGGCGCGAGGACCGCGATCCGGCCGACCCGGACGAGCGGGACGCCGTCGTGGACGCCGAGCCGCTCACCCGCGAAGCGCACGACGACCCCGGGGTCGGAGCGGTCGGCCCCGACGAGGGCCGCGGCCTGCGAGGGCGATACGAGCAGTTCGTACGGCGCCCTCCGGTCGGCGTCACCGAGCTCGACGAGGACGCCGACCCGGGACGGCTGCCCGTCGGTCGGCGTCGTGTCGTGCGCGGTCCCCGTCCGCAGCCCGACGAGTGCTCCCGTGTGCATCACGATGTCGTTCATGGTCCCCTCGATCCCCGGCGTCGTCGCCGGGTCGAGCGTACGACGCGCTCCCCGCCCGGCACGTCGTCCGCACGGATGGTTCCGCGCGTGTCGCGTCCGTCGGACGGCGGAGTCGGCGTGCGCCGGACGGGAGGCCCGGGCTGGCGCCGTCACGCGCCTCCCGTCCGGCCGGCCCGGGCTGCGCTCGGGGGCGGGGCTGCCGCGCGCCTTCGGTCAGCCGGCGGAGGTCACTCGTCGTCGAGGCGGTCGAGGTCGGCGAGGGCCTGCTCGGCCTGGGCCAGTCGCTCGGACTCCGGCCGGTCCCACCAGGCCGGCCCCCGCTCGCCCAGGCCGTGCTTGGCGAGGCCGTTCCGGTGCCGCGCCGCCGCGACGGCCGCCTCGTCGCCGGCCCGCTTCGCCTGCGCGACGCCGTTCCGACCCCGGCCGAGGTGGGAGCGGAGTCGCGCCGCGACGTCCTCCGGGAGCGCCGGGTCGGTCCGACGCCACCGCCGGCCGCCCACGACGAAGAAGTGGTCGTCCTCCACACCTGCTGGCACAGGTCGATCCTGCACCGTCCGTGTCGGGGGTCGCCGGTAGAACGGTGGGTGATGACCGAATCCCGTGTGCGCCCGCTGCTCGACGTCACGCGCATCTACGCCGAGGACGCCGCCCTCGCGCTCCCGCGCGGTCAGGAGGTCGTGGGTCGCTGGCCGGACGCCGAGATCGTCCCGGTCGCGTCGCACTGGCAGATCCCCGAGGTACACGGTGACGAACGGAACGTCTCCCGATGGGTGCGGATCAAGACCGAGGCGCTCGTGCTCGGTGTGAAGAAGTCGCTCGTGACGCGGCCGAACGGGCGCTCGGCGGACTTCATCGCCCCGTCGACGGCGAACGGCTGCGCGATGGCCTGCGCGTACTGCTACGTCCCGCGGCGCAAGGGCTACAGCAACCCCGTCACGGTGTTCGCGAACATCGAGCAGATCACCAAGCACGTGGCCCGCAACATCGCCAAGCAGGGTCCCAAGACCGAACCGAACCAGTGCGATCCGGCGGCCTGGGTCTACGACATCGGGGAGAACAGCGACTGTTCCGTCGACGCGATGCTCAGCGACAACGTGCGGGACCTGTGCGACCTGTTCCGGATGTCACCGACGGCCAAGGCCTCGTTCGCGACGAAGTACGTCAACCGGGACCTGCTCGACTGGGACCCGATGGGTCGCACGCGGATCCGGTTCTCGCTCATGCCGCACGAGACGGCGAAGGTCACCGACATCCGGACCTCACCGATCGCCGAGCGCATCGCCGCGGTCAACGACTTCGTCGACGCCGGGTACGAGGTGCACCTCAACTTCTCGCCCGTGGTCCTCACCCCGACGTGGGAGTCGGACTGGGCCGAACTGCTGCGGCAGGTGGACGACGTGCTGTCCCCGACGGCGAAGGCGCAGATCGCGGCCGAGGTCATCTTCCTCACGCACAACGAGCAGCTGCACGAGGTGAACCTCGGCTGGCACCCGAAGGCCGAGGACCTCCTGTGGCGGCCGGAGCTGCAGGAGCAGAAGACGTCCCAGAACGGTGCGGTCAACATCCGGTACCGCGCGGCGATGAAGGCACGGCACATCGACCGCTTCCGCGAGCTCGTGGCCGAGTACCTGCCCTCGTGCCCGATCCGGTACGCGTTCTGACCGATCGCCCGCGGGCGATGAGCCGCAGAGCGCGGGACCGACGGGCTCCACGGTGGCGCGGGGTACCGTCGACACGACGACGACCCCAGCCCCTGGTCTTCGCGCAACCGACGGAAGCCCGCCGGTGCAGCACGACGAGGACAGGATGTCGACATGAAGTACGTCTACTACAGCGGAGCGCAGATCCTCACCAGTGACGTCGCAGCGCTCGCCCTGCTCCGGTACGCCACCGCCTTGTCCCGTGCCACCACCGCCGACGCCGTCGACCTCCCGGCGATCGACGAGTTCGGGTGCGCCGTCACCGAGTACCTCCTGGTCGGGCCGGCGAGCCAGATCGCGCTGGTCGCAGCGCCGGACGACGTCCTGGAACCCGAGGACGACGCGTTTGCGCTGGACCTCCGGCGGCGGACGGACGCGCTGGTCGGCTCCTGACACCGTCCGGCACCGTCGAGGCCCCGGACACGGGAACGGCCCACACCGTCTCCCGTGTGGGGCGTCCGATCGTCCGGCGTCTGCCGGAGCCGTTCACTCGCCGTCGACGGCGTCCTTGGCCTTCTCGGTCTCCATGCGGGCCTCGCCCATGCCCTGGTCCTTGTGGCCCTGCGCGGTGAGCTCAGCGTCGTCGGTGTGCTTCCCGACGGTCTCCTCGGCCTTGCCGGCGAGCTTCTGGGTGGCGTCCTTGGCCTTGTCTGCGAGCGACATGTCGTGCCTTCCTGAGTGGGGGATCACCGGTGATCCCCGGCGCTTGTCCCTCACGCTAGCCCCGCCCCTGTACCCCGCTCCCGGCGGTCGGTCGGGATCCGGGTCGGACGACGCCCGGCCGCGTCAGCGCGGACGGCGGATGCGGATCGGGCCCTTCGCCGTGGACGGGTCGATCACCGATCCGCCCTGGGTGATCTCGACCTCGCCGCGGGCCGTCATCCGCCGTGCCGCTCGTCGGGCCGGTTCCATGAGGTCCCGCCAGTCGTCGCCGCCGATCGCGCGGGCGGCGTCCGACGGGCAGATGCTCGAGGTGGCCGCACGGGCGTCGAGGAGGTCGTCGATGGTCTGCTCGAGTCGGCGGTCGGTGTCGTCGACCTTGTGCCGGCGACAGGCGTCCGAGCACCACTTCGTGTCGGGCCCGGCGGACTCCGGCATCCTCCGACCGCACGAGGCGCACGTCCGCTCGGCGTGCTCGGCCTCGAGGCGGTGGGCGTCGTCGGCGGTGCGGATGGCTCGTCCCATGCCCCCATCCTCGTCCCGGTGCGCACTCCCACGTCCAGCCGACCCCGAGGTGGCACGATCGGCGTGGTGAACCCCGACGCCACCGCTGCCGCCCGTCCCGCCGAGCCCGACTGGGTGACCCACGTGATGTGGTGGCACCTCTACCCGCTCGGGTTCGTCGGCGCCGAGGTCCGCCCGACGACGCCGGCGGGGGAGCGGCCCGTCGAGCACCGGTTGGACCACGTCACGGCCTGGCTCGACCACGTCGTCGACCTCGGGCTGAACGGCCTGCTCCTCGGCCCGGTCTTCGCCAGCTCGACCCACGGCTACGACACCGTCGACCACTTCCGCATCGACCCACGGCTCGGCGACGACGGCGACTTCGACCGCCTCGTCGCGGCGGCGCACGAACGCGGGGTGCGTGTCCTGCTCGACGGGGTCTTCAACCATGTCGGGCGCGCGCCCCCCGCGGTGCCGGGGCGCGGGCCCCCCCGGGCCGGGGCCGGGGCCCCCGGCCGGGTGGCCGG
>JASCOJ010000179.1 GCA_029959645.1 Microbacteriaceae bacterium PS02332
GTCGAGGACTGACGGCACCGGGCATCTCCACATGGGTGCCCACCGAGGGCGACCCGTGCGGCGGATCAGGGAACACACGGGCCGCCGGCGGGGCGTCGTGGTCAGCGGATCAGGGCGACCGACCACGACGCACGGGGCCGACCTCGCTCGAGGGCGCGACCGGTCCACCGATGTGACGGTCGAGACCGGCAGGTACGCACGGATGATCCGGGAAACGCATGCAGCGCGACCGCGGAGCCGTCGTCGCGGTCCAGGGCACTCCGCCCGGTGGCGGGCGGCCGGGGCTCAGGCCGCCGGGGCGGGACCGTCCGTCGGTTCCGCGTCACCGGCGACGGGCAGGTCCTCGTCGACGAGGTCCTCCGACTCGGACTGACCGGCCTCGGCCGCTGCCGCCTTCGCCTCGTCGATCGCCTGCTGGGCGTCGCGCAGGGCCTTGTCGTCTCCGGTGTGTGCGTGGTCCGTCATGTCCCCGACGCTACCCGGGCCGGACCGGACCCGTTCCCTCGACGTGCACCGTCGGAGCAGCGCCGTGCCGTCCGGAGCGCACCGGGAACGGCGGGAGCGGCATCGCCGACACCTCGTCGGGGTGACCGAAGTCCACGGCCGAGGTCGGCGCGGGCGTGGTCGGCATCGCCGGTGCCGCTGCCGTCCCCTGCGCGTCGGCGGCGTCGAGCACCGCGCGGGTCGCCGCCGCGGCCGTGCGGAGGGCGTCGGCGAGGGGGAGTGCCCGGTGCGCGGGGGTGCGCACCTCGACGCCCCACGGACCGTCGTGCCCGAGCGCGCGCATCGTGCGGATGAACCCGACGAGGTCCCACGCACCAACGCCGGGGAGGTGGCGGGCCTCTCGGGCCTCCTCGGCGAGCGTCATCCCGACGGGGGTGTGCAGCAGCCCGTCGCTCAGCTCGACGGCCGCGAGGCGGCTCGGGTCGACGCCCTGACGGAGCGACGCGAGTGTCGAGCCGCCACGGAGCGCGTGCACGGTGTCGACGAGCAGGGCACCATTCGGGTGACCGTGGGCCACGAACCGCGAGGCACGTTCGACGGTCGGCAGGTTCGACCACGGCTCGGGTTCGAGCACGAGCTGCGCGCCGACGCCGTCCGCCTGGGCGGCGAGGCGGTCCCAGGCGTCCGTCATCGCCGCCGGGGTGGTCCCGGGCACGGTCGTGTCAGCCCGCGCGACGACCTGCCAGGCGCGGAGGCTGGCGGCCGCCTCGAGAACGACCCCACGGTGCGCCTCGGCGTCGACGGGACCGGCGTCGGCGTGCCACCAGTGGTCGAGCGTCCCGAGCTGCACCCAGACGACGCCGGCGTCGTCGAGGACGCGACGGAGCTCCGCGAACCCCGTGGTCGCCCGTACCTCGTGGAGGTCGTCGAGCGACAGGGCGAGTCCGACGAAGCCGGCGTCGGCGACCGCCCGGACCCGGTCCGTCAGCGGTGCGGCACCGGCCCAGGTCCAGGCCGAAGCGATGAGGTCGTGTTCCTCCACGGCGGCACCTCCATGATCGGGACCCGCCGCCGCACCGTTGCGACCACGTCCGTCCTGCCTCGCGGGACACGGCGACGACCCCTGATCGGCGTCGCTGCGTCGAGGCCGTTCTACGCCGTGGTCCTCCGAGGCCTCACAGCCCGGCCGCTCCGGGCTGCGGGTGCTCCCGGACGATGCGGGTCGTGACCGTGCCGACCCCGGCGATCGCACCCTGCAGGAGCGCACCCGGCCGGACCGGAGCGCCCCCGTCCGGGGTCCCGGTGAAGAGCAGGTCACCCGGAGCCAACCGGACGTACCGCGACAGTTCGGCGACGGTCTCGGCGACCGACCAGATCTGGTCGGCGAGGTCGCCCACCTGGCGGAGCTCGCCGTCGACCCGGAGTGTGACGGCTCCGCGGGACGGGTCGACCTGCGCAGCCGGCACGATCGCACCGACGGGGGCCGACGCGTCGAAGCCCTTCGCGGTGTCCCACGGGCGGCCGAGGCGCTTCGCCTCGGCCTGCAGGTCGCGCCGGGTGAGGTCGATGCCGACGGCGTACCCCCAGACCAGGCCGAGGGCGTCCTCGACGGCGACGTCGTGCCCGGCGGCACCGATCGCGACGACGAGTTCGACCTCGTGCTCGAGCTGGTCCGTCCGCGGCGGGTACGGCGTGTCGGCACCGTCGGTCACGACCGCGTCGGCCGGCTTGCCGAAGAAGAACGGTGGCTCCCGGTCCGGGTCGTGCCCCATCTCGCGGGCGTGCGCGGCGTAGTTGCGGCCGACGCACGCGATGCGTCGGACCGGGAACCGGCCGCCGGTGGTCACCGGGACGGACGGGAGGCCCGGGGCGGGGATGACGAGGTCGCTCACCGCTCCAGCCTGGCAGCGTCGGGCACCGCCGGTGCGGCCGTGGTCAGTCGGCGGTCTCGGTGCCGACGAGCGGACGGCTGCCGGTCGCGGTGGTCGGGACGGTCGGCGTCGTGGTGCGGGCCGCCGGGAACACGAACCGGTTCATCGCCCAGTACCGGAAGCCCATCGCGATGAGCGTGCCGATCACAGCGCCGCTGACGAAGTCCGCGAGCTCCTGCCCGGCACGGGAGACGTTGGGCACGCCGAAGCCGAGCACGTAGCGGGAGATCCAGAGCGGCGCCGAGTTCAGCGCGATCCCGATGACGCTCACGATGAGGAACAGGAGCATCTCGTGCCCGGTGTGCAGCTCGCCGCGGTCGCCGAACGACCACTTCTTGTTGAGGACGTACGAGACGACCGTCGCGACCGCCGTCCCGATCATCAGCGCCGTGACGGGGTGCTGCGGGATCACGAAGAGCTTGAGGCCGTAGTTGATCCCCATCGTGATGACGAAGCCGAGCCCGCCGACGACGAGGAACCGCATCGCGGGATGCGAGATGAGGGTCCGGACGGAGAGGGCAGGCACCGACCCACACTAACCGCGGCGTCTGCACGCCGAGCGCGCAGGCCGGTTCCCGCGCCTCGCGATCCCTTCAGGTTGTGCCCGCTACCGGCCGGGAGCCGCACCCTCCGTCTCGCCCTGTCCCGGGTCACCGCCCGTGCCGTCGTCGTCCCCGGCGTCCTGCGGCCACCCGGTGAACTCCCACCCGGCGACCACCTCGGAGTCCTCGCCGTTCGTGTAGGCGTACTCGCGGGCGGCGGCGCGGGCGTCGGTCAGCGCGGACAGCAGGTCGGCGAACCGGTCGGAGCCGTCGGCGACCCGGGTGAGGGCGTCGTGGGCGAGCGCGTAGCGGTCCATCTCGTTGCGCATGAGCATGTCGAACGGCGACGTCGTCGTGCCCTGCTCGAGGAACCCGTGCACGTGCAGGTCGTCGTGCCCGTGCCGGCGGTAGGTCAGCTGGTGCACGAGGGACGGGTACCCGTGGAAGGCGAACACGGCGGGGGTGCCCGGCAGGAAGAGCTCGTCGTAGCGCTCGTCGGAGATCGGGTGGTCGTGCTTGCGCGGGTCACCGATGGACAGCAGGTCGACCACGTTGACGACGCGCACGCCGACGTCGGGGGCGTGCTTGCGGATGATGTCCGCGGCGGCGACCGTCTCGATGGTGGGGACGTCGCCGGCGCTGGCGAGGACGACGTCGACGTGGCCGACCTCCTGCTCGGTCCCGGCGAAGTCCCACACCCCGACCCCGGCTGCGGCGTGCGCCACGGCGTCCTCGAGGGAGAGGAACACCGGCTCCGGGTGCTTCCCCGCGACGATGACCTCGATGCGGTTCGTGGTCTCCATCGCGTGGGTGGCGACCGCGAGCAGCGTGTTCGCGTCGGCGGGGAGCTTGATGCGGATCAGGTCCTGCTGCTTCGACGCGACGACGTCGAGGAAGCCCGGGTCCTGGTGCGAGAAGCCGTTGTGGTCCTGGCGCCAGACGTGCGACGACAGCAGGATCGTCAGGTTCGACACCGGCGCACGCCAGTCGATGTCGGTCGACGACTCGAGCCACTTCGCGTACTGCCCCACCATCGAGTCGACGATGTGGGCGAACGCCTCGTACGTGTTGAAGACGCCGTGCCGCCCGGTCAGGACGTAGCCCTCGAGCAGTCCTTCGAGGACGTGTTCGGACAGCACCTCGATGACACGGCCGCGGGCGCCGATGTGCTCGTCGCCGGCCTCCCGGCGTGCGCGCCAGACGCGGGTCGTGACGTCGAACACCGCGTCGAGCTTGTTCGACACGGTCTCGTCCGGGCCGAACAGGCGGAACGAGGACGGGTTGCGCTCCATGACCCGCGCGAGCCACGGCCCGAGCGTGCCGGTCGACGAGGCGGCCTCGCCCACGGGCACGCCGAACTCCTCGAGCGCGGGCCGCTCGAGCGGCGTGCGGATGCGGCCGCCGTTCGCGAACGGGGTCGCGCTCATCCGGGTGTCGCCGTCCGGGCGGATCTGCCCGAGGATGCCGATCGGGCGGGCCTCGGCGTCGAACAGCTCGTCGGGGCGGTAGGACCGCATCCACTCCTCGAGCTGGGCACGGTGGCCGGCGTCCTCGCGCACGTTGGGCAGCGGGACCTGGTGGGCGCGGAAGGTGCCCTCGACCTGCTCGCCGTCGACGACCTTCGGTCCGGTCCAGCCCTTCGGGGTCCGGAGCACGATCATCGGCCAGCGCGGGCGGATGTCCGCGGCACCGGCCATCTCGCCGGCGGCGGCGCGGGCGGCCTGCGCGCGGGCGGCGGCCTGGATGTCGTCGATCGACGCGAACGCCCGGCGGAGTGCGCCGTTGAAGAGCGCGTGCACGGCGAACGGGTCGTGGCCCACCCGCGCGGAGTCGACCACGATCGGCTCGTAGCCGAGGCCGCGGAAGTACGCCGACAGGTCCTCGTCCGGGATGCGGGCGAGGATCGTCGGGTTCGCGATCTTGTACCCGTTGAGGTTCAGGATCGGGAGCACGGCGCCGTCGGACACCGGGTCGAGGAACGTGTGGGCCTGCCAGGAGGCCGAGAGCGGCCCCGTCTCGGCCTCGCCGTCACCGACGACGCACGCGACGACGAGGTCCGGGTTGTCCAGCGCGGCTCCGTAGGCGTGTGCGAGGGAGTAGCCGAGCTCGCCGCCCTCGTTGATCGAGCCCGGGGTCTCCGGGGCGGCGTGCGAGGGGATGCCGCCCGGGAAGGAGAACTGCCGGAAGAACTTCTGCAGCCCCGCCGTGTCGGGCGTGATGTCCGGGTAGAGCTCGTTCCACGTGCCCTCGAGCCATGCGTTCGCGTTCATCGCCGGTCCGCCGTGCCCCGGCCCGCAGACGTAGAGGACGTCCCGACCGGTCTCGCTGATCACGGCGTTCAGGTGCGCGTAGACGAGGTTGAGCGCGGGGGAGGTGCCCCAGTGCCCGAGCAGCCGCGGCTTGATGTCGGCGGGCTCGAGCGGTCGTTCGAGCAACGGGTTCTCGAGCAGGTAGATCTGCCCCACCGTCAGGTAGTTGGCGGCGCGCCACCATGCGTCGATCGCGCGGATCCGGTCGGTGGAGGACTGCGTGGGGGACATGCGGACCACGGTACGAGGAAGCCGGCCCCGAGGTTCCAGGAATCCCGACCAATCCGTTCTGCGCGGGGTGCCGAATCACCTGCACAAGCCGGGAACCACCCGCAAGCGCTCACCAGCCGCACGTCGCTGGTTCTCCACCCCGTCTCCGGGGTGTGTTCGGTGCGCTTCCAGTAAGCGCACCAGCGCGACACAGCAAAGGACCTCAATCATGCGCAAGTCCCTCA
>JASCOJ010000017.1 GCA_029959645.1 Microbacteriaceae bacterium PS02332
GTCTCGCGCTAAGCGACAAGTCTCGGGGACGCGCGCCCGAGACTCGTCGCTCAGACCGAGTCTCGGGACCGAGCGGACCGGCGGGCCGACGGGCCAGCGGGCCGGCGCCCGCCCGCGCCCACGGCCCAGCCCGGGTAACGGCCCTGGCCCTGGCCCCGGCCCCGAGTCTCGCGCTGAGCGACAAGTCTCGGGGACTGGCGCCCGAGACTTGTCGCCCAGACCGAGTCTCGGGACCGGGCAGCGGGCGGGGCGGGGGCGGCGGGCCGACCGCCAGCCTCGCGGCTACCAGCTGACCGGCAGGGGCTTGCCCTCCTCGTAGCCCGCGGCGGACTGGATGCCGACGAGCGCGCGCTCCGCGAACTCCGGCAGGCTCGTCGCCCCGGCGTAGGTGGCGGAGCTCCGGAGGCCCGTGGTGATCATGTCGAGGAGGTCCTCGACGCTCGGCCGCTCCGGGTCGAGGTAGATCGTCGACGACGAGATGCCCTCGGCGAAGAGGGCCTTCCGTGCCCGCTCGTAGGGGTCGAGCCGCTCGAAGCGCTCTCGGACCGCCTTCGCGGATGCCATCCCCCAGCTCTCCTTGTAGGCACGACCGGCGGCGTCACGGCGGAGCACGCCCGGGGCCTCCAGGGTGCCGGCGAACCACGAGCCGATCATGACGCTGGACGCACCGGCCGCGAGTGCCAGGGCGACGTCGCGCGGGTACCGCACGCCGCCGTCAGCCCATACGTGCGCGCCGAGCGAGCGTGCCGCCGCCGCGGTCTCGAGGACGGCCGAGAACTGCGGTCGTCCGACGGCGGTCATCATCCGGGTGGTGCACATCGCGCCGGGGCCGACGCCGACCTTGATGATCGAGGCGCCCGCGCCGACGAGGTGCGCGACGGCGTCGGCGGTGACGACGTTGCCGGCGACGAGCGGGATGCCGAGACCGAGCTCGGACACGGCCCGCAGCGCGCGGAGCATGCCGTCCTGGTGGCCGTGCGCGGTGTCGAGGACGAGCACGTCGACACCGGCCTCGGCGAGGGCCGCGGCCTTCGCGGCGACGTCGCCGTTGATGCCGACCGCCGCGGCGACGCGCAGGCGTCCGGAGGCGTCGACCGCAGGCCGGTAGATGTCGGAGCGGATGGCGCTGGTCGGGCTCGTGGTGCCGACGACCCTGCCGTGTCGGACGACCGGCGCGAAGTCGACCCCGGCCGCGGTGAGCACGTCGTACACGTGCCGCGGGGTCCCGGCGTCCTCGGCGTCGATCGCCGTGGTCGCGCCGTGCAGCAGGTCGCCGAGGACGGCGTCCGGCCCGGCGGTGCCGAGTCGGTTCGCCGGCACGCAGCCGAGGTACTCGCCGGCGGCGTCGCGGACGACGATGCCGCGGCCGTCGACCGGCAGGAGCTGCTCGAGCGCGTCGGCGACGGTCGCGTCGGCAGGGAGTTCGAGGGCGGAGTCGAACGCGACCGGCTGCGCCTTCACCCAGCGGATCGCCTCGGCGAGGTCCTGCAGGTGCATGTCCTGGGGCAGGACGCCGAGGCCGCCGCGGCGCGCGAGGGTCGCGGCGAGTCGCGGCCCGGTCACCGAGTTCATGTTCGCGCTGACGACGGGGATGGTGGCGCCGGTGCCGTCCGTCGTCGCGAGGTCCACGTCGAAGCGGCTCGTCACGGCCGAACGGCTCGGGACGAGGAAGACGTCGGAGTAGGTCAGGTCGTGGGTCGGCCGCGTCTCGTAGAACCTCATGCCGCCACTGTACGGCGCGGGTTCGGCGGTGGTCCTGGGGACGGCCGGGAGGCCCGACCCGCGGTGGACGTCCACCTCGCGTCCGCGTCGGGGCGGCTAGGATCGAGGTCGTGCCGGGCAGGGTTGCCCAGCACGACACACACGAGCATCAATCGACGGAGAGTGGGCGATCGGCTGTGTCGAGCCATCTGACCGGAACGGACGAGACCGCGGGCGAATTCGGCGCGAACGAGTGGCTGGTGGACGAGCTCTACGAGCAGTTCCGCGTCGACAAGCACTCCGTCGATGAGTCGTGGTGGCCCGTGCTCGAGAGCTACCACCGGTCGCAGGCCGACGACGCCCCGTCGGCGGAGGTGTCCACCCCCGCCCCGGCACCGGCCGAGCAGGAGGCCGCAGCGGCCGCCGAGCCCGCGACGCAGCCGGCCGCGGTCGGTGGCACGTCGAGCACGCAGCAGCCCGCCACGGGTGACGCGAAGACGCCCCTCCAGGCGCGCACGACCTCCAAGCAGCCCTCCCCGCAGCCGATCCCGGCGCAGGCCGACGACTCCGCGGACGACCACGAGGAGACGCACGAGGACGTCGCCACGCCCCTCCGCGGCATGGCGAAGACCCTCGCGTCGAACATGGACGCCTCGCTCACCGTCCCGACCGCGACGAGCGTCCGGACGATCCCGGCGAAGCTGATGATCGACAACCGCATCGTCATCAACAACCACCTGCGGCGCTCCCGCGGCGGCAAGATCTCCTTCACGCACCTCATCGGCTGGGCGATGGTGCAGACGCTCAAGGAGTTCCCGAGCCAGAACGTCTCGTACGAGGAGCGCGACGGCAAGCCGTTCCTCATCACGCCGGCGCACGTCGCCCTCGGCATCGCGATCGACGTCCCGAAGAAGGACGGCACCCGCTCGCTCCTCGTGCCGAGCATCAAGCGGGCCGAGACCCTGACGTTCGGGCAGTTCCTCTCCGTGTACGAGGACGTCGTCAAGCGCGCCCGTGACGGCAAGCTCACCCCGGCGGACTTCCAGGGCACCACGATCTCCCTGACGAACCCGGGCGGTATCGGCACCGTGCACAGCGTGCCGCGCCTGACGAAGGGGCAGGGCTGCATCATCGGCGCCGGCGCCCTCGAGTACCCGGCGCAGTTCCAGGGCTCCGCGCCGAAGACCCTCGTCGAGCTCGGCGTCGGCAAGACCATCACGCTGACGAGCACGTACGACCACCGCGTCATCCAGGGCGCCGGGTCGGGCGAGTTCCTCAAGAAGGTGCACGAGCGCCTCATCGGCGAGCACGGCTTCTACGAGGACATCTTCGCCGCGCTCCGGATCCCCTACAAACCGATCCAGTGGGCGAACGACATCAACGTCGACCTCGCGCACCGGGTGAACAAGACCGCGCGCGTGCAGGAGCTCATCAACAGCTTCCGGGTCCGTGGTCACCTCATGGCGGACATCGACCCGCTCGAGTACCGCCAGCGCACCCACCCGGACCTCGAGATCGAGAGCCACGGGCTGACCTTCTGGGACCTCGACCGTGAGTTCGTCACCGGCGGCCTGGCGGGCACCACGACTGCGCCCCTCCGTGACGTGCTGGGCATCCTCCGCGACGCCTACTGCCGCACCGTGGGCATCGAGTACATGCACATCCAGGACCCGGAGCAGCGTCGCTGGTTCCAGAGCCACATCGAGGTGCCGTACTCGAAGCCGTCGAAGGACGAGCAGCTCCGCGTCCTCGGCAAGCTCAACGAGGCCGAGGCCTTCGAGACCTTCCTGCAGACGAAGTACGTCGGCCAGAAGCGCTTCTCGCTCGAGGGCGGGGAGTCGACGATCGCGTTCCTCGACACGCTCATCCAGCACGCCGCCGTGGACGGTCTCGACGAGGTCGCGATCGGCATGGCGCACCGCGGACGCCTGAACGTCCTGACGAACATCGCCGGCAAGACGTACGGCCAGATCTTCCGCGAGTTCGAGGGCACCCAGCTCCCGGGCACCGTCTCCGGCCAGGGGTCGGGCGACGTGAAGTACCACGTCGGCACCGAGGGCACCTTCCGTGCCTCGGACGGTTCGCGCATCCCGGTGACGATCGCGGCGAACCCCTCCCACCTGGAGGCCGTCGACGGCGTGCTCGAGGGCATCGTCCGTGCGAAGCAGGACCGCGGGCCCGCCGGCGTGTTCGGCGTGCTCCCCGTGCTCGTGCACGGCGACGCGGCGATGGCCGGGCAGGGCGTGGTCGTCGAGACGCTGCAGATGTCGCAGCTGCGGGGCTACCGCACCGGCGGCACCGTGCACCTCGTCATCAACAACCAGGTCGGGTTCACCACCCCGCCGGAGTCGGCACGCACCTCGGTGTACTCGACCGACGTCGCGAAGACGATCCAGGCACCGGTCTTCCACGTCAACGGCGACGACCCCGAGGCCGTGGCACGCGTCGCCGACCTCGCGTTCGCCTACCGCGAGGAGTTCCACCGCGACGTCGTCATCGACCTCATCTGCTACCGCCGCCGCGGGCACAACGAGGGCGACGACCCCTCGATGACGCAGCCGCTCATGTACAACCTCATCGAGGCGAAGCGCTCGGTCCGCACGCTGTACACCGAGGCCCTCGTCGGCCGCGGCGACATCACGCAGCAGGAGTACGACGACGCGCACCGCGACTTCCAGGACCGCCTGGAGCGCGCCTTCGCCGAGACGCACGAGGCACAGACCGGGTCCGCGTCGCCGGCCACGGCGGACGACGAGGGCGCCGTGAACGGGCTCGAGCGACCGACCGCGCAGCGCGACGACTCCGAGCGCGACGTCCGGGACACCGCGGTGTCGCGCGAGCTCGTCGAGCTCATCGGCGACGCCCACGGCAACCCGCCCGCCGGCTTCTCGATCCACCCGAAGCTGCAGCAGCTCCTCCAGAAGCGCACGGAGATGACCCGCACCGGCGGCATCGACTGGGCGATGGCGGAGCTCATCGCGATCGGCTCCGTCCTCACCGAGGGCAAGCCGGTCCGGCTCACCGGGCAGGACGCGCGCCGCGGCACCTTCGTGCAGCGGCAGGCGGTGTTCCACGACCGGGTCAACGGCCAGGAGTGGTTGCCGCTGGCGAACCTCACGGAGGACCAGGCCCGCTTCACCATCTACGACTCGTTGCTCAGCGAGTACGCGGCGATGGCGTTCGAGTACGGCTACTCGGTCGAGCGCCCCGAGGCCCTCGTGCTCTGGGAGGCGCAGTTCGGCGACTTCGCGAACGGCGCACAGACCGTGATCGACGAGTTCATCTCGTCGGCCGAGCAGAAGTGGGGCCAGCGGTCGGGGCTCGTGCTCCTGCTCCCCCACGGCTACGAGGGTCAGGGGCCGGACCACTCGTCCGCCCGCATCGAGCGCTACCTGCAGCTGTGCGCCGAGGACAACATGGTGGTGGCGCGGCCCTCGACGCCGGCGTCGTACTTCCACCTGCTCCGCCGGCAGGCGTGGGAGAAGCCGCAGAAGCCGCTCGTGGTGTTCTCCCCGAAGGCCATGCTCCGCCTGCGCCAGGCGACGAGCAGCGTCGAGGACTTCACCGACGGGACGTTCCAGGAGGTCATCGACGACGACCGCCTGTCGGACCGCAGCGCCGTGCGCCGTGTGGTGCTGCACTCCGGCAAGGTGCACCACGACCTCCGCGCCGAGGCGGAGAAGCGCGGCACGACCGACGTCGCCCTCGTCCGGCTCGAGCAACTCGCCCCGCTGCCGCTCGACCGCATCCTCGCGGTGCTCGACGGCTACCCGGACGCCGAGGTGGTCTTCGCGCAGGAGGAGCCCGAGAACCAGGGCGCCTGGCCCTACGTGTGCATGAACCTCTCGCCGCACCTCGCGGGACGACCGCTGTCGGTGGCCGCGCGTCCCGCGAGCGCCGCCCCCGCGACCGGCTCGTCGAAGCGCTCCGCCGCCGAGGCCGCCGACGTCATCTCCCGCGCATTGAGCGCTTGAGCGCGTCGGCCTGATGATGAGGAAGCGCCTCGTGCAGGAGTCCGAGGGACTCCAGCACGAGGCGCTCCGACGTTCGCGAGGAAATCAGAACAGCCGCGTGTAGCGGACGCCGGCCTCGTGGTAGCCGCGGCGCTGGTAGAACCGGTGCGCGCTGTCCGTCGCCGCCGCGCTGACGGCCGAGAGCTGGTGCGCGCCCTGCTCGGCGGCCCACGTCTCGAAGGTGCCGAGCAGCAGCGAACCGGTGCCGAGCCTCCTGGCCGACGGGTCCACGACGAGCAGCAGGAGCTGCGCGGTGGGTTCGTCGGCGGCGTACGTCCACGTGACCTGCGCGCCGGCGACGGCGACCGCACGACCGTCGTCGTCCCGCACCACCCACGTACGGTGTCCCGCTTCGGGCGTCAGCCGTTCGAGGCGCGAGCGCATCGACGCGTCGTCGGCGTGGTGCCCGAGCAGGCGGACCAGGGCGGTGACGTCGGCGACGTCCGCGTCGCTCCAGGTGGTGAGCGGCTCGACGGTGAGGGTCATGTCCGCGACCCTACCCGGACCGGGAGGCCGTACCGTCCGACGCTCAGTGCGTCGACTGCTCCGCGCGGATGCGGGTGAGGACCTCGGCCCGGAGCTGGTCCGGCGCGGTCTCGCGGCAGGCTCGCTTCACGGTCTCCATGAGCACGACGCCGACGCGGTGCTCGGTCAAGCAGTCCTCGCAGCCGTCCATGTGCTCGCGGATGTCCGCGGCGTCCTCGTGTCGCAGCTCGTCGTGGAGGAACTCCTCGAGCTCCGCCTTCGCCTTGGAGCAGTCGCAGCCGCCCATCATGCGTCCTTCCGGGTCGTTCGGGTCGATCGGGTCGTCGTCGGGGCGGCTTCCCGTGTGCTGGCGCCGCGGCCCCGCCCGCGCATCGTCGCGGTCGACGCTGCGTCCGGGACGACGCCGGTCTCCCGGGCATGGTCGGCCAGGAGCCCCCGGAGGAGTCGGCGACCACGGTGGAGCCGGCTCATGACCGTGCCCACGGGGGTCTTCATGATGTCCGCGATCTCCTGGTAGGAGAAGCCCTCGACGTCGGCGAAGTAGACCGCCATCCGGAAGTCCTCGGGGATGGCCTGGAGCGCGTCCTTCACAGCGGAGGACGGCAGGTGGTCGATCGCGTCGGCCTCGGCGGACCGCGCGGAGATCGACTGCGTGACGCTCTCCGCGCCGCCGAGCTGCCAGTCCTCGAGCTCGTCGATGGTCCCCTGGTACGGGTTCCGCTGGTTCTTCCGGTACGTGTTGATGAACGTGTTCGTCAGGATCCGGTACAGCCAGGCCTTGAGGTTCGTGCCCTGGCGGAACTGCCGGAACGCGGCGAAGGCCTTGACGAACGTCTCCTGCACGAGGTCGGACGCGTCGGCGGGGTTGCGGGTCATCCGCATCGCGGCGCCGTACAGCTGGTCCATGAACGGCAGCGCCTGGTCCTCGAAGAGGCGGCGGAGCTCGGACTCGGAGACCGTCTTCGCGTCGACGGGCTCGGCGACCTCCGTGTCGGTGTCGCCGTCGGCCGGGTCGACCACATCGACCTCGTCGGCCGAGTCCGCCGGGTCGACCTCGTCGCCGTGCAGCTCCGCGTCCTCGTTCTCGACCGCGTCGAGCTGGGCCTCGGTCTGGTCGACCAGGTCGGCGGGTGCGGCGTGCGGTTCGTCGGTCGTCATCGCCCGCCAGTCTAGGCGGACCGCGGTGACCGGGCTCTGCGGCTCGGGGACCGTCGTGCGGACGCGCGACAGGCGCGTGGCCGTGGTCGGCCGGTCCGGTGCGAGGGTGGTCGCCAATGCTCCTCCTGGTGCGGTTCAGTACCCTGGTGAACCGATGGCAGAGACGACGCATTCCCACGGTTCCCCCGAGGCGACCCGGCAGCCCGGTCCGTGGCTCGCGCCGGTGGCGGCCGGCCCCCTGCGCGGCGACGTCGCCCTGCCCGGCTCGAAGTCGCTGACGAACCGCGAACTCGTGCTCGCAGCGCTCGCGGACGGCCCCTCGACCATCCACCTCCCCCTGCACTCCCGCGACTCCGCGCTCATGGTCACGGCCCTCCGACAGCTCGGGGTGCGCATCGACGAACTCGAGCCCGAGGCCGGCACGGCCCCGAACCCGTACGGGCCGGACCTCCGGGTGACGCCCGCGCCGATGACCGGCGACGTCCGCATCGACTGCGGTCTCGCCGGCACCGTGATGCGGTTCCTCCCGCCGCTCGCCGCCCTCGCCGTCGGCGCGGTCACCGTGGACGGCGACCCGTCCGCGCGGCGCCGACCGATGGACGTCGTGATCCGCGCCCTCGCCGACCTCGGCGTCGCGGTCACCGACGACGGCGACGGTTCGATGCCCTTCACCTTCACCGGGACCGGGTCGGTGCGCGGCGGCACGCTCGACGTCGACGCGTCCGCCTCGTCGCAGTTCGTCTCCGGCCTGCTCCTGTCCGCACCCCGCTTCGACGAGGGACTGCACCTCCGACACACGGGCGAGCGCCTGCCGAGCCTGCCGCACATCGCGATGACCGTGGACGTCCTCCGGGCCCGCGGCGTCCGCGTCGACGAGCCCGCGGTCGGTGAGTGGGTCGTGCACCCGGGGCCGATCGGGGCCCGCGACGTGACGATCGAACCGGACCTGTCGAACGCCGCGCCGTTCGCGGTCGCCGCCCTGGTCGCCGGCGGGACGGTGCGGATCCGCACGTGGCCGACGGTGACGACGCAGGTCGGTGCCGACCTCGAGACGCTCCTGCCGCTCTGGGGAGCGACCGTGACGCGTGACGGCGAGGACCTCGTGGTCGACGGCGGCGTCGGGGTCCGGGGCGGGGCCTCCCTGCCGGGACTCGACCTCGACCTGACCCGCGGCGGGGAGCTGGCACCGCCGCTCGTCGCGCTGGCGGCACTCGCCGACGGCCCGACGCGCGTCACGGGCATCGGCCACCTCCGTGGGCACGAGACCGACCGGCTCGCGGCACTCGCCGCGGATGTGTCCGGCCTGGGAGGCTCGGTGACCGAGGAGCAGGACGGCCTGCGGATCGAGCCGGCTCCGCTCCACGGCGGCCCGTGGGCCGCGTACGAGGACCACCGGATGGCGACGGCGGGTGCGGTCCTCGGACTCGTCACCGACGGCGTGTCCGTCGACGACATCGGGTCGACCGCGAAGACCCTGCCGCAGTTCCCCGAGCTGTGGCGGGACCTCGTGGCGACCGGGGACGAGGAACGAGCATGAGCTGGTGGGACGACACCGACGGGAACGGCGACGAGGACGAGCCGTACGGCCAGTACGACGAGTCGAGCGTCCGGGTCCGTCCGAACCCGAAGGGCAACCGGCCGCGCACGAAGACCCGCCCCTCGTACGACGACGCGCCGACCGGCTGGGTGACGAACGTCGACCGGGGCCGGTTCGGTGTGCTCGTCACCGGCGGGGACGGCGAGCACGTCGTCACCGCGACGAAGGCCCGTGAGCTCGGCCGGAAGTCCGTCGTGACGGGCGACCACGTCTCGCTCGCCGGGGACGTCTCCGGCGACGAGGGATCGCTCGCGCGGATCGTCCGGGTCGCCGAGCGCACCTCGCTGCTGCGCCGCAGCGCGGACGACTCCGACGAGGTCGAACGCGTCATCGTCGCGAACGCGGACCAGATGCTCATCGTCGTCGCGGCGGCGGACCCCGAGCCCCGCACCCGACTGATCGACCGGTACCTCGTGGCGGCCTTCGACGCCGGCCTCGACCCGGTCCTCTGCATCACGAAGACCGACCTCGCCGACCCCGCGCCGTTCCTGGCGCACTTCGCGTGCCTCGACCTGCGGATCGTGACGAGCCGCGCGGACGACGTGCCGTTCGCGGAGCTGCACGAGCTGCTCGACGGCAAGGTGACGGTGACGGTGGGGCACTCCGGCGTCGGGAAGTCGACGCTCGTGAACGCCCTGACCGGCTCGACGCGGGCGATCGGTGTCGTGAACGCGGTCACCGGACGCGGTCGGCACACGTCGTCGTCGTCGATCGCGCTCCGGGTGCGGGACGGCGGGTGGATCATCGACACCCCCGGGGTCCGGTCGTTCGGGCTCGGCCACGTGCAGCCGGAGAACGTCTTCCGGGCGTTCGCCTCGCACGCGGTGCCCGTGCAGGACTCCCCCGACGGCATCCCGCTCGACCAGGCGCACGACTGGGAGATCGTCGACCGCGTCCAGAACGGGGAGCTCGGGCCCACCGGGGTCGAGCGGCTCGACTCGTTCCGCGCACTCCTCGCGGGCATGAGCGGCGAGGCGGCCGGCACCGCGTAGACCCGTGCCGTCCGGTCGACACCCGGGTCGAGCGGGCGTAGGGTTGCCCCTCGTGTCTGAAGTTGCAAAGTACAACTACGCGACGGGTGCCGCCCACCACGCCGCACCGCGTTCCTCCCGCCGCAGCCCGGTCCTCCGTCCCGACGGGCTGGGCCACCTGCTCCGCTCGTTCGGCTCGCACGTGCTCGTGCCGCTCTTCCTCGCGGTCGGCATGACCCTCGCGTACCTCGGCGCCTTCCACGCCCCCACCCCACACGAGCTGCCCGTCGGCGTCGTCGGCACCACCCCCGCGACGCAGGTGTTCGCGCAGACCGTCACAGACCGTTCCGACGGCGCCCTCGTCACGCACGTCGTCGACAGCGCCGCACACGCCGAGCAGCAGGTCCGTGACCGCGACCTCGCCGCGGTCTACGCGCCGACGGCCAGCGACGCGACGCTCTACGTCTCGACCGCGGCGAGCGAGACGACCGCGACCGCGGCGGAGAAGGTCTTCCTGCCGATCGCCTACGGGCAGCACCTGCCGTTCCGCGTCGTGGACGTCGTGCCGACGAGCGCCGAGGACACCACCGGTCAGGGCCTGTTCTTCCTGCTCGTCGGCCTCAGCGTCGGCGGGTACGCCTCGGCGATCGCCGTCGCGGCGTTCGCCACGCGCCTCCGCCCGCTGTGGACGGCGGTCGTCGGGCTCGCCACCGCCGCGGTCGTCGCCGGCATCGGCGTCGTCGTCGCCGGCCCGGTCTACGGCGTGCTCACCGCGCACCAGTGGCAGGTCTTCCTCTTCGCCTGGCTGTACGACGCGGTCATCATCGCCCTCGGCATCGGGCTGCACCCGCTGCTCGGCCGGTGGACCACACCGGTGTTGACGATGCTCTTCGTGATGCTCAACTTCACCTCCTCGGGCGGGATCTTCCAGCCGGCGTTCCAGCCCGGGTTCTTCGCCGGACTGCACACGTTCTGGAGCGGCGCGGCCTGGCTCCAGGCGGCGCAGGACCTCGAGTACTTCCCCGGTGCCTCGCTCGGCCGCAGCGGGCTCGTCCTCGCGCTCTGGCTCGTCGCCGCCGTCGGGCTGTGCGTCCTCGTGCACGGACTCGTCGCGCACCGCACCCGCATCGCCCGCGAGCGCGCGGTCACCCGCCTCGAGGAGGAGGAGGTCGTGGCGGCCTGACCGCCGCTACGCTGACGGGCGTGGACCTCAGCGCCGACCTGGACTTCGCCCGCTCCCTCGCCGACACCGCGGACGCGATCAGCCTCGAGCGCTACCGGGCCGCGGACCTGCACGTGTCCCGCAAGGCCGACAGCACCGCCGTCACCGACGCCGACCAGGCGGTCGAGCGGGCACTCCGCGAGCGGCTCGCCACCGAGCGGCCCGACGACGCCTTCCTCGGCGAGGAGACCACCGCGGACAGCGGCGCCGAGGCCACGAGCGTCGGCCACCGCCAGTGGGTCGTCGACCCGATCGACGGCACCGCGAACTACCTGCGCGGCGTGCCGGTCTGGGCGACGCTCATCGCACTCGCGGTGGACGGCCGCCCGGTGCTCGGCGTCGTCAGCGCGCCGGCGCTCGGCAAGCGCTGGTGGGCCGCGGCCGGGCTGGGCGCACACTCCCTCGACGGCGCACTCCGGGTCTCCGGGGTCGCCGCCCTCGAGGACGCCAGCATCAGCTACAACAGCCTCCAGCAGTGGGACGACGACGACCGACTCGAGTCACTCGTGACCCTGTCGCGGTCGGTGTGGCGGACCCGTGCGTACGGCGACATGTGGTCGTACATGATGGTCGCCGAGGGCGTCCTCGACGTCGCCGGCGAGCCGGACCTCAAGCCGTGGGACATGGCGGCGCTCGTCCCGATCGTCGAGGAGGCCGGGGGCCGCTTCACCTCGCTGGACGGGGACCCGGGGCCCTGGCACGGCAGCGCCCTCGCGACGAACGGCCTCGTGCACGACGCGGTGGTCGAGCGACTCCGACGCCCCTGACGGCTCCGACGCCCCTGACGACTCCGACGCCCTCGACGGCTCCGTCACCCCCGGCCGCCTCCCGGAGGGCAGCCGCACCGGTTGTACCCCTGGTCCACCCCGCCCGTCGACGCGCTCGCGGGCGGCAGGACACCGCCCGCCGGCCCGGGAGCGCGACCGATTCCCAGGCTGTACCCCGACCCCCGCGCGGGGGTCACGATCGGGACGCTCGGTACCCCCCGGACTGGGGGCATGACAGATCGCGCGGATCACTGACGGTCGGCTCAGCCCTGCCGATGCTGGGTTATCGTTCACCACAGACGGGTCGTTCTGTCGTCCGGGATCCCTAGTCCCGGAGGACACGGACGGTCGTCGTTTCGTCCGAAAACCCGACCCGAGGGGTGATCAAGACGATGTCATCATCGTTCCCGAGCGGAACCGAGCGATCCCACGCTCGTCGTCCGCGAACCGTCCACACGTCATCCGTGTCCGCGACCCGACAGGCCACCCACCCGTCGACCGCGAACGCTGCCCGCCGCGGGGCCACCCACCTCGCTGCCGGCTCCTCGACCACCGCCCTCCGCGCGGTCGTCACCCGCTCCCGCGTGCCCGGCGCCGGAGGCCGGTGAGTCCAGATGGAACTCACCGGTCGACGTACTGAGGTCGACCGGATCACGACCCTCGCTGTCTCCCCCCGGGAGTCGGCGCTGGTCGTCATCGGCGATCCTGGCTCCGGACGCACGAGCGTCCTCGACGCGGTCACCAGCCGCGTTCCCCTCCCCGTCGTCCGCATCGGCGTGAACGGCAGCGAGTCCCGCTGGCCGCTCGCCGGCGTGACGACGCTCTTCACCGCGCTCGACGACCCGCGTGCGACGGCACACGTCGTCCGCATCGTCAGCGGCGTCCGCGGAACCGTCGACGACGCCGCGGCACCCGTCGTGGCGCACGAACTCCTCGAGACCGTCCGCGCCCTGCAGCTCCCACCGACGCTCGTCCTCATCGACGACCTCGACCGGATGGACCGCGAGAGCCAGGCGCTCATCGCGTTCCTCGCCGGACGGCTCGTCGGCACCGCCCTGCGGATCGTCGCGACCGTGCAGTGCGTCCCGACGGACGGCCCGCTCGCCTCGTTGCCGTCCCTGCGGCTCGCGGCGCTCGACCCCGACGACGCACTCGTGCTCGCACGCTCGATGGCACAGGAGGACGCGAACGACGGGGTGCTGGCCGTCGTCGCCGAGCAGACCGGAGGCAACCCCGGCGCGCTCCGCGAACAGCTCGGCGCGCTCCGGCGCGAACAGTTGCTCGGCTCCGAGCCGCTTGTGCTGCCGTTGCGCCCGACGCCGACCACCGACCGCGTCGCCGTGCACCTGCTCGGCGCTGCTCGGGGACACGACGCGGACGTCCTCACCCGTCTCGCCCTCGCTCCCGTGACCCGGCTCACCGGCACGGAGTGGGACCGCGACGCCGTCGAGGACCTCGTCGACGCCGGCCTCGTCACCGTCCGCGGCTCCGCCGTGACGGTCCGCAGCCCGCTCGTGCGGTCGCACCTGCACTGGCGGATGACGGCGCGCGACCGGCGCACCGCGCACGCCGAGCTCGCGACGACCGCCGACCCGCGGGCCGCCGCGTGGCACCAGAGCCACGCCGACGTCCCGGACGCCGTCCGGCTCCTGGACGCGGCCCGCTCGTACGCAGCCGAGGGCGACGCGGCATCGGCCGTGGCGCTCGCCGAGCGCGCACTGCAGGTCGGGTCCTCCGCCGAGGACGAGCACGCGGCCCTCCTCGGTGTCGCCGAGGTCCTGCTCGCCCACCGGATGCTCGGCCTCGCGGCCCGGTACCTCGCGGCGATCCGGCCGTTCCGCTCCCGCGCCGACGACGTCCGCCGCCTCCGGCTGCACTACTCGGTGCAGTACCTCCGGGGCGACGCCGTGGACGCGGACGAGCTGCTCGTGCCCGTGGACCGGGCGGACGCCGGCGAGGCGGAGGCGGTGTCGGGCCTCCTGGCCATGGTCGCCTCCTTCCAGGCCGAGGCCTGGGAGCTGGACCACGCGCGCGACCTGCTGCGGCGTGCGGAGCCCTTCGCGGAGACGATGTCGGCGCACGCGGTCGAGATCCTCACCGCGGCACGGCACATGGTCGACGCGGTGGACGGCACCCTGCCGGACGACCGCGACCTGTACGGCGGGCTCGCCGCCGGGCAGCTCGTCGGCATGTCCGAGCCGGCCCTGCTCCTGCTCGCACACGCCCTGAGCCTCGCCGAGCGGCACCGCAGCGCCCGCCGGGTCTTCGCCCTCGTGCTGGTGCGCTCCGCACACACCGCGCCCGTCTGGGTCGAGGCCGCCCGCTACCTGTCCGCCGAGAACGAGGTGCGCTCCGGCAACCTGCGGCAGGCGCTCCGCGCCATCGACGCGTGGGAGGCCGGTTCGGCCGCCGCCGAGCGGCTCCGGGAACCGTCCCGGGCGATCGCCATCGCCTGGCGCCACTTCCTCGAGGGGCGGCCGTCCGAGGCCGTGGCCGTCGTCGACCGGTGCCTCGCACACCGCTCCCCGAGCGGCGTCTGGGGCGCCACGGCGAAGCTGCACGCCTTCCGCGGCCGCGTCCTGCTCCTCGAGGGTCGGGTCGAGGAGGCCGCCACGGCACTCGAGGCCGCCGACGCACTGGCCCGTTCCGTGCAGAACCCGACGGTCCTCCGGCACCTCGGCGACCTCGTCGAGGCGTACGTCCGCCTCGACCGGGTCGACGACGCCCGGGCCGCGGCCGCCCGCCGGGCGGGCCCCCCCCCGCCGGCCCCCGGCCCCCGGGGCGCCCGCGGGGGGGCGCCCGCCCGCCGCGCCGGGGCCCCCCACGCCCGGGCCGCGGCCGCCCGACTGGCGGGCGACCACCACACCCGGCCGTCCCGCTGGGGCGCGATCGTGCTGGCCAGGAGCCTGGCGCTCGTGGCGGACGACACCACCAGGGTCGCCGCTCGTCGACGCGCGCTCGACGTGTTCGAGCCGACCGACTCGCAGTTCGAGCGGGCGCGCACGCTCGCGGCACTCGCGGTCGTCAGCACCGGACCGGAGCGGGCACGCCTCGGCGCCGGTGCGGCTGCCGCGTACGAGGCCGCCGGGCTCCGACGGCCGCTCGTGGCACCGCAGGACGTCCCGACCTGGACCACCGCGGCCACCGTGGCCCCGGCACGCGGTCCCGTCCGCCCCGGGAGCGACATCGCCATCGGTGTCGGGTCCCCCGTCCGGCCGGGCACCGCGACGGCCGGACCGCTCGCGGCGACCCCGCTGAGCGTCCCGGAACCGACCGCGGCGCTGACCATGCTGACCCCGGAGGAACGGGCCGTCGTACAGAAGGTCACCGAGGGCTACCGGAACCGCGAGATCGCCACGTCGCTCTACATGTCCCAGCGGACCGTCGAGCTACGGCTCACGCAGATCTACCGGAAGGTCGGCGCGCGCTCGCGGTCGCACCTCGTGGCGCTGCTCGGCTGACGCCGCCGCGGCGACGGACGGGAGGCCCACCCCGCGTCCGACAGGGACACCCCGTCCGTCGTCGCCACGTCCGCACCCCGCGGGACCGGCCGTCCGCCGTCCCGCTCCCCGACGTCCGTCCCCGCCGACGCTCGTCGCCCCCGTCTCGTACTCCACCCGGAGGGATCCCCATGACCACCAACCCCGCACCGTCCCGCTCCACGGCCCCGTCCGTTCCTCCCGTCCGCCGTCCGACGCCGACGGCGCGCTGACCGCATGGGCAAGCACCTGCGGATCAACCGCCTCACGCTCTTCGCCGCGGTCCTCGCCGCCCTCGCCCTCGTCCTCACCGGGTTCCTCGGCCACACCGCTCCGGCGCACGCCGAACCGCACCAGCACGTCGCGATCGGCACCGTCACGTCCGACGGCGCCGGTGGCCCGGCGGGGACCGACCGTCGGTGACCTCCCGGGACGGTCTGGCACGATGACCGCTTGACCATCTCACTGCCTGCCGTCACGGTGCCGATCGCCCTGCTCATCGGCGCGGTGCTCCCGTTCGTCCCGGTCGTCGGCCGGGTCGCCCGCATCGCCGCGACCGTCGCGCACGAGGTCGGCCACTGTGTCGTCGTCGTGCCGTTCGGCGGCCGGATCCGCCGGATCGAGCTGCACCCGGACGGCTCCGGAGAGGCCTGGGTGCAGCTCGGCGGCGTGCCCGGCGCTGTCCGCTGGCTCGTCCGCGTCGTCAACCTGTTCGCGGGGTACAACGCACCACTGTGGGCCGGGGTGCTGCTCGTCACCGGTGCGATCACCGGGTCGCGGTGGCTCCCCGTCGCCGTGCTCGGCGTCGTCGGACTCGTCGCACTGCTGTTCGTCCGGAACTGGTTCGGCCTGCTCGTCGTCGTCGGCTTCGACGTGCTCGCGCTGTGGGTCGCCCTCCGCCCCTCGGACACGACGCTGCTCGTCGTCGCCGCCGTCGGGGCCGCGTTCGTCGTCGACGGGCTGCGGTCCCTCGCGCAGGTGACCGGGTGGCTGCTCACCGGTGCGCGCGTGCAGACCGACTTCCACATCGCCGCCGCCGAGATGCGCCTGCCCGCCACGCTGTGGTTCGTGCTGTTCCTGCTCGTCGACGCGGCCGCCGTGTGGCTCGCCCGCGAGCCGCTCCTCGCCGTGTGGGACGCGGTCCGGGTGGGCGTCGCGTCACTCGGCTGACGTAACGCGGGGTAGCGCACCGACGGCAGCGCAGCCGAGCCTGCGACCATGACGAGCACGACGACCGCACGAGAGGTGGATGATGACCGACGACGACCACGGGTTCGCGACCGAGCAGGTGCACGGGGGCTTCGTGCCCGACGCCGGGCACGGTGCACGGGTCCCGGCGATCCACATGTCGTCCGGCTTCCTCTTCGAGGACGCGGCCCAGGCCAGGGACCGGTTCGCCGGCACCGACGACGGCTACACCTACACGCGGCTCGGCAACCCGACCAACGCCGACGTCGAACGCCGGGTGGCGCTGCTCGAGCGCGGCACGGAGGCGATCCTCGTCAGCAGCGGTCAGGCCGCCGCGAACGTGGCGTTCCTCGGCCTCCTCGCCGCGGGCGACCACGTGGTGAGCGCGAACAGCATCTACGAGGGCACGCGCGGGTTGCTCGTGCAGAACCTCGGGCGGCTCGGCATCGAGGTGGACTTCGTCACCGACGCCCGCGACCTCGACGAGTGGGCCCGACTCGTCCGCCCGGAGACCAAGGCGTTCTTCGCGGAGACCATCCCGAACCCGAAGAACGACGTGCTCGACATCGCCGGGGTCGCCGACACCGCACACCGTGCCGGGGTCCCGCTCGTGGTCGACAACACCCTCGCGACGCCGTACCTCGTCCGGCCGGTCGAGCACGGCGCCGACGTCGTCGTGCACTCGGCGTCGAAGTTCCTCTCCGGGCACGGCTCCGGCCTCGGCGGCGTCGTCGTGGACGGCGGCTCGTTCGACTGGGCGGCCGTCCCCGAGCGGTTCCCGCACCTGACCCGTCCCGAGCCGTCGCTCGGCGGCGCCAGCTACGCCGAGCGCTTCGGCAGCCGGGCGTTCATCGTGTTCGCCCGCGACGTGATCGCCTCCCGCATCGGGCCGACGCCGTCGCCGTTCAACGCGTTCCTGCTCCGTCAGGGCATCGAGACGCTGTCGCTCCGCGTCGAGCGGCACACCGCGAACGCCCTCACGGTCGCCACCTGGCTGGAGGCCCAGCCCGAGGTGACGAGCGTCGACCACGCCGGTCTCGCCTCCAGTCCGTACCACGACCTCGCCCAGCGGTACCTGCCACGCGGTGCCGGCTCGGTGTTCGCCTTCACGCTCGCCGGCGGCACCGCCGCCGCCTACGCGTTCATCGACGCGGTGCAGCTGTTCAGCAGGATGACGCACCTCGGCGACGTCCGGTCGCTGATCCTGCACCCGGCGACCACGACGCACGCCGGACGCACGCCCGAGGAGCGCGCCGAGCAGGGCATCGACGACGGGCTCATCAGGCTGTCCGTCGGCATCGAGGACGTCGCGGACCTGCTCCGTGACCTCGAGCGCGGGTTCGCGGCCCTGCGCGCCGGCGACACGGACCGTGCCGAGCAGGAATCGGCCGTCGTCCCGCAGCCGCACGCGATCGTCGAGGAGGTCTGAGGTGGCCGACCTGCAGCACTTCGGGTACTTCTTCTCCCGCGGCTTCGGACCCCAGGCCTGGGGCCGCTCCGACTGGGACTGGGGCTACGACTGGACCCGGCCCGACCTCTACCAGCAGTCCGTCCGGACGCTCGAGCAGGCCGGGATGGACCTCGTCATCGCCGAGGACGCGATCTCTCTCGGCAACCCGTCGACCCTCGACCTCCGGATCCGGCAGGCGTACGGCGGCCCGAAGCACGACCCGCTGCTGCTCGCGCCGTACCTGTTCGCCGCGACCTCGCACATCGGCATCGCGCCGACCGTGAACGCGGGCATCACCCCGCCGTACCTGGCCGCCCGGCAGTTCGCCACCCTCGCGCACCTGTCGTCCTCGCGCTTCGGCATCAATGTCGTCACCGACGTCGGGAGCGCCCGGCACGCCGGCCTCGCACCGCTGCCGCACGACGCCGCCTACGACCGGGCCGAGGAGTGGTTGCGCCTCGTCCGGCGCCTGTGGGGCTCCTGGAACGGCGGGTACGTCGGCGACCGGTCCGACTGGCACTTCGCCGACGGCGCGCAGCTCGACGCGTTCCACCACGAGGGCGAGTACTTCACCGCGGACGGGCCGCTCAACGCGTTGCCGCTCGACGACGACCCGGTCGTCGTCTCCCCCGGCGGCTCCGGCCGCGGGCTCGGCTTCGCGGGGACGCACTCCGACGTGCAACTCGCCCTCGCGCCGCTCTCGGCCCCGGCCGTCGCCGCGTACCGGGCGAAGGTGCACGAGGCGGCCACGGCTGCCGGGCGGACGCCGTCGGACGTGCGGGTCCTGTTCGTCCTCAAGCCCGTCGTGGTGTCCTCCGCCGAGGAGGCCGACCGGCTCGTCGCCGCCTCACTCCACCCGACCGACGAGGCCCTCCGCGCCGCCGCCGTCGCGTGGTCGAGCGACTCGGAGACCGACCTGCTCTCGCTCGACCTCGACGCGCCCGTCCCGGAGGGCACGTTCGGCGACCACGTCTCCGCAGGGACGATCCGCGGACTGCTCGGAGACACGCCCGACGCGCCCCTGCGCGAGCTCCTCACCCGGAAGGCGCGGCTCGGCCGGGTCTCCGACCGTGCCGGGTTCGTGGGGACGGCGGACGAGTTCGCCGACTTCATCGAGGAGCTCGGGTCCGACGCCGACAACGACGGCATCATCTTCTCCGGCGACCTCCACCCGGCGCAGGTCGCGCGGATGTTCGGCGACCTCGTGCCGGTGCTCCGGCAGCGTGGGCTGCTCCGGCGGGAGTACGGCGACGGCGGCCTGCGGGCGAACCTCTTCGACTTCTGACCCGGGTCGGCTACTTCCCGCCGGACTGCTTCGGGGACTTCGCCTTGCCCTTGCCGTCCTTCGGCTTGGCCTTGCCGTCCGACCCGGCCTTGCCTGCCTTGGCCTTGCTGTCCGACTTCGCCTTGCCGGCCTTGCTCTTGCTGTCCGATTTCGCCTTCCCGGACTTGCCCTTGTCGTCCGACTTCGCCTTGCTGTCCGACTTCGCCTTGCTGTCCGACTTCGCCTTGCTGTCCGACTTCGCCTTGCTGTCCGACTTCGCCTTGCCGGACTTCCCCTTGCCGTCCGACTTCGCCTTCCCGCTCGACTTCCCCGTGCCGGGCTTCGCCGTCGCGGCCGGCTCCTGCTCGGCCGACGCGCCCGCGGTGTCCACGGCGCCTGTGGTGACCGGTCCGACCGCGCCCGCGCCGTCCGACGCGCCCGCGGTGACCACAGCGCCTTCCGCGGCCGGTCCGGCGGTACCCGCGGTGGCACCAGCGCCCGCGGTGGCCGGTCCGTCCGCGTCCGCGGCCTCGGACACGCCGGCTCCGGTGTCGGCGATGTCGACCGTGGCCGCGTCGGCGGGCGCTTCGTCGGTCGCGAACTGCCCCGCACCGGACACGTCCGCGGCGTCGGCGTCGGCGTCGGCGCCAGCGGTGGCGTCCGTGGGCTCGGTGGCGTCCGTGGGCTCGGCGACGTCCGTGGGCTCGGCGACGTCGGCGTGCTCGGCGGCGTCGATCCGCTCGACGAGCACCTCCGCGCCGTCGTCGGCGAGCCGAAGGAGCGTCTGTGCGGCCCGCACACGCGTCGTGGTGGTCCGGCGGGCCAGGACGTCGGCACGGACACCCTCGAGGAACGCCCGCACCGCACGGTCGACACCAGAGCGGCCACGCGGGGCGGCTCGGTCGAGTCGGTCGAGGTCGCCGGCGATCCCGGCGGCGTCTTCCGTGCGCAGCTCCGCCCGGACCGCGGCGACGAGCGACGCGACGGCGGCAGCGGCACGCTCAGCGGCGGCGTCACGACGCTCGAGGACCACGAGCAACTCGGCGCCCGGTCCGTAGGAGACCGTCTCCAGGCGCACCGGCTCTGCACCCCTGCCGCGGACGACGAGCTTGGCGTCCGGCGTCGGGAGCCACGCGGTCAGCGCCGCGACCGTCGCGACGGAAGCGACGACCCGCTCGTACTCGGCGAGGCCGATCCGTTCCTGCTCGGTCAGACGGACACGGATCGCGATCTCCTGCACGGTGGTGCACCTCTCGGTCGGGTCGGACGCACCGTGGTGTGCGCCTGGCCCGGAGCGTAGTCCTCGCACCCGGCAGGACCGGTGCCTGCCCGGCAGGACCAGCCGGCGGGCGACACCGACGACGAACGCCCCCGCCGGTCCGAGGACCAGCAGGGGCGTTCACCGTGGTGACCACGATGCGACAACGGTTCCCGCACGACGGCAGATGGTGGAGATGGGGGGAATCGAACCCCCGTCCAACGCTGCAATTCGACGTCTTCTACGGGCGTATCCGGATGAGGCGTTCTGCTCGGCCCCGTCCTTTGCTACCGGCTTCTAGGACGACGGGCCCAGTCTCAGTGCAAGTCCCGCACGGCCCTGAGGCACAACCGCGCAGCAAGTCCCCTGGATGACGCCGGACTCAGGTTAGGAGACGATCACCTGGCCGACGGACTTCATGTGCTGGGCTGCTTACGCAGCGAGAGCGAAGTCAGTGCGCTTGGAATTGGCACTTGTTGTTTTCCACGGATCGTTTCCGAGATGACCGTGGGTCCTCGGCCCGCTTCCCGTCGGCACACAGGCGATGTCGAAACCGATCATCCCCATGGGGGCCGACGCGAGCGAACCGCTGTCGCACTGTGGAGTTGTGGTGCCCCGTGAGGAGCAGTGTCCCAGTCTAGCCGTTCCTGAGCTGGGAGGCCACCGTCACTCGCCCCGGAGGTTCCGGGACCGCATGGCCCGCTCAGCCTCACGCTTGTCGGTCTTCTCACGCAGTGCCTGGCGCTTGTCGAACTCGCGCTTGCCCTTGGCGACCGCGATCTCGACCTTCGCACGGCCGTCGGAGAAGTAGATCTTCATCGGGACGAGCGTGTAGCCGCCCTGCGAGGTCTTGTGCGAGATCTTGACGATCTCCTGCTTGTGCAGCAGGAGCTTCCGCTTGCGCCGCGGAGCGTGGTTGTTCCACGTGCCCTCGGTGTACTCGGGGATGTGCACCGCGTCGAGCCACGCCTCGCCGGCGTCGACGTACGCGTAGCCGTCGACGAGTGAGGCGCGCCCCTCGCGGAGGGACTTCACCTCGGTGCCGCTGAGCACCATGCCGGCCTCGTAGGTGTCCTCGATGAGGTAGTCGTGCCGCGCACGACGGTTCGTCGCGACGGTCTTCTCACCGCGTTCCTTCACCATGCGCTGCTCCTCGTGTCGATCCGCTCACCGTGCACGTCGCCGGTCAGCCGCTCAGCATATCGAACACCACGCGCCGGCCGGGTGTTCCCGGCGCGTCCCCGGCCAGGACGGCGCAGTCCGGACCGGCCCGCTAGACCTTGAGGTACCGGCGGATGGCGATGGAGGCCGACACGGCCGCGAGCAGCACGCCGATCACGATCACCGCCGGCACCACGATCGCCGCGTCGCTCATGCCGATGAACGCCGTCCCCGAGAAGCGCTTGGTCAGGTAGTTCCGGACGAAGAACCAGACGACCGCGACGATGGCCCCGCCGGCGAGCACGGCTCCGACCGCGGCGGCGATCACCCCCTCGAGCACGAAGGGTGTCTGGATGAACCGGTTCGACGCCCCCACCAGACGCATGATCCCGAGCTCCCGTCGTCTGGAGAACGCGGAGAGCCGGATCGTCGTCGCGATGAGCAGCACCGCCGCGACGAGCATGAGCGCCGCGATGCCGATCGCCGTGTACGACGACGCGTTGAGCAGGTTGAAGATCGGTTGCAGGTACCCGCGTTGGTCGACGACGCTCTGCACGCCGGCGACCTTCGACAGGCTCTCGACGAGGACGTCCGCCTGCGACGGGTTCTTCAGGTTCACCCAGAAGGTCTCGTTGAGGTACTCGGGCTTGACGAACTCGGTGGCCGGCGAGTCCTTGAACTGCTGCTTGAACCGGGTGTAGGCGTCCTTCTGGTCCTCGAAGTACGCCTTCTCGATGTACGGCTTCAGCGTCGACGACTCGAGCTGCTGCTTGATCTGCGCGCGCTGGTCGTCGGTGGCCTTGGCGCCGGTGCAGTTGCCGGTGGTGTCGGTGTCGGTGCAGAGGTAGACCGCGACCTGGGCACGGTCGTACCAGTACCCCTTCATCTGGTTGATCTGCATCTGGAGCAGGATCGCGGTGCCGACGAACGTCAGCGAGATGAAGGTGACCAGGACGACCGAGACGACCATCGAGGCGTTGCGACGGAGGCCGGAACCGACCTCGGCCATGACGAGTCCGAGCCTCATCGGATGAGCCCCGGGATGGTCTGGATGCCGGTGGTGTTGGAGACCACGCCGCGCTGGATCGGGAGCGCCTGCGTCTGGTACCCGCCGGACTGCTCGTCGCGGAGGACCTTCCCGCCGGAGAGCTCGACGACCCGTCGCTGCATCTGGTTCACGATGGAGGCGTCGTGCGTGGCCATGAGGATCGTGGTACCGCCCTGGTTGATGCGTTCGAGGAGCGCCATGATGCCCGCCGAGGTCGTCGGGTCGAGGTTGCCGGTGGGCTCGTCGGCGAGGAGGACCGCCGGCTTGTTCACGACGGCGCGTGCGATCGCGACGCGCTGCTGCTCACCACCGGAGAGCTCGTGCGGCATGCGGGTCGCCTTGCCGGAGAGCCCGACGAGCTTGAGCACGTCGGTGACGGACTCGCTGATGAAGCCCTTGCTCTTGCCGATCACCTGCAGCGAGAACGCGACGTTGTCGAAGACGTTCTTGTTCGGCAAGAGGCGGAAGTCCTGGAAGACGACGCCGAGGTTCCGTCGGAAGTACGGCACCTTCCGCGACGAGAGCGACCCGAGGCGCTGCCCGAGGACGTGGATCTGCCCGCGGGAGGGCTTCTCCTCCTTGAGCACGAGGCGGAGGAAGCTCGACTTCCCGGAACCGGACGCGCCGACGAGGAAGACGAACTCGCCCTTGAGGATCTCGAGGGTGACGTCGTCGAGCGCCGGACTCGGGTTGCCCGAGTACATCTTGGTGACCTGGTCGAATTTGATCATGACCGGATCAGGGTAGGTCGCTCGGCCGTGAAGGACCGCCAGGCGCGCGGCTCACGGCCTGTCAGTCTTCGACCTTCTGCTTGCGCCACCGGATGCCGGCGTTGATGAATCCGTCGAGGTCGCCGTCGAACACCGCCGAGGGGTTGTTGACCTCGTGGTCGGTGCGGAGGTCCTTGACCATCTGGTACGGCGCGAGCACGTAGTTGCGGATCTGGTCGCCCCAGCTCGCCGTGATCGTGCCGGCGAGTTCCTTCTTCTTCGCGTTCTCCTCCTCCTTCTTCAGGAGCAGGAGGCGCGACTGCAGCACGCGCATGGCGGCGGCACGGTTCTGGATCTGCGACTTCTCGTTCTGCATCGACACGACGGTGCCGGTCGGCAGGTGGGTCAGGCGGACCGCGGAGTCGGTCGTGTTGACGGACTGCCCACCGGGGCCGGAGGACCGGAAGACGTCGACGCGGATGTCGTTCTCCGGGATGTCGATGACGGCCGTCTCCGGCATGAGCGGGATGACCTCGACCGCGGCGAAGGACGTCTGGCGCTTGCCCGCGGCGCCGAACGGCGACATGCGGACGAGGCGGTGCGTGCCGGCCTCCACCGACAGGGTGCCGAACGCGTGCGGGCCGTCGACCTCGAACGTGGCGGACTTGATGCCCGCCTCCTCCGCGTAGGAGGTGTCCATCACGGTGACCTTCTGGTCGTGCTGCTCGGCGTACCGCAGGTACATGCGCATGAGCATCTCGGCGAAGTCCGCGGCGTCGACGCCACCGGCCCCGGCCCGGATCGTGATGACGGCCGGACGGTCGTCGTACTCACCGTCGAGGAGCGTCTGCACCTCGAGCTCACCCATGGTCTTCGTGATCGCGGCGAGTTCGGCGACGGCCTCGTCGACGGCGTCCTGGTCCTCGCCCTCGTTCGCCATCTCGACGAGGACCTCGAGGTCGTCGAGGCGCTGCTCGGTGTCGGTGAGCTTCTTCAGCTGCACCTGCCGGTGCGACAGCGCGCTCGTGACCTGCTGGGCGTGGTCGGTGTCCTCCCAGAGGTCCGGCGCCCCGGCCTGCTCGCTCAGTTCCGCGATCTCCCGCTCGAGCCGCTCGACGTCGACCACGGAGCGGATGTTGCCGAAGGTGACGCGGAGGGCGCTGACCTGCTCGCTGATGTCCAGTTCGACCATGGTCCCCGATCCTACCGGCGCGCACCGGCGCCCGGGGTCGCCCCGGTCAGCGCCCGAGCGAGGGTGCGCGCGACGCCATCCCGGCGGCCCCGGCGCGCGCCACGGCGGCGGGCAGGGCGGCGAGGAAGGCGTCGACGTCGGCGTCGGTCGAGGTGTGTCCGAGCGTGATGCGGAGTGCCCCGCGGGCGTCCTCCTCGCTCAGGCCCATCGCGAGCAGCACGTGCGAGGCCTCCGGCACGCCGGCCTGGCACGCGGACCCGGTGGACACGGCCACCCCGGCGGCGTCGAGGAGGAACAGCAGCGAGTCCCCCTCGCAGCCCGGGAAGGTGAAGTGCGCGTTGTTCGGCAGGCGGTCGTCCGGGTCCCCCATCAACACCGCGCTCGGCACCGCACGGCGGACGCCCTCGACCAGTCGGTCCCGCAGGTGCCGGACGTCGGCGTGCGGGGTGCGGGCGGCGACGCCGAAGGCCGCCGCGGCGGGGGCGTCCTGCGTGCCGCTCCGGACCTGGCGCTGCTGGCCGCCGCCGTGGATGAGCGGTTCGACGGTCGCACGTCGGCCGAGCACGAGCGCGCCGACCCCGACGGGACCACCGATCTTGTGCGCCGAGACGCTCAGGGCGTCGAGCCCGGATGCGGCGAAGTCGACCGGCACCTGCCCGTAGGCGGCCACGGCGTCGCTGTGCACCGGCACCCCGGCGGCGTGCGCGAGCTCCACGATCCGCGCGACCGGCTGCACGGTGCCGACCTCGTTGTTCGCCCACAGGAACGTGACCAGGGCGACGTCGTCGGCGGAGGCGAGCCGGGCCTCCAGGGCGGCGAGGTCGACGCGACCCTGGGCGTCGAGCGGGACGACGTCGACGACGGCCCCCTCGTGCCGCTCCAACCAGTCGACCGTGTCGACGGTGGCGTGGTGCTCCCCCGCCGGCACCACGATGCGCGGGCGGGCGCGGTCGCGCTGCCGTGCCCAGAACAGCCCCTTGACGGCCAGGTTGATGCTCTCCGTGCCACCGGAGGTGAAGACGACCTCCACCGGGTCCGCGCCGAGCGACGCGGCGACGGCCGCGCGGCCGTCCTCCAACAGCATGCGGGCCCGCTGGCCGGCGCTGTGGATCGAGGACGGGTTGCCGACCGTGGCGAGCGCCTCGGTGAAGGCGGCGAGCGCCGCGGGGAGGATCGGCGTCGTCGCGGCGTGGTCGAGGTAGACGGGCACGGGACACCCCTTCCTGGAGCGTCCCCAGGATACGCGGTGGTCCTCGTACCCTGGGGGCGTGCACGAGACGGCGATCGACATCAGCCCGGGCTTCCGCCTCGACGGGGACGCCCCCCGCTTCACCCTGCGGTCGGCCTCCGCCACGGCGGCGACGGTCGTCGTCGACGGCCGCGGCCGGTTCCCCCTGGAGCGGGTCGGCGACCCCGACCGGTGGACGGCGTCCACGCCCGGCGTCGTGCCCGGAGACTCGTACCACCTGCTCGTGGACGGCCCCGACGGTCCGCGGCACGGGTTCGACCCGACCCGACCGCTGCTCGACCCGGCAGCACGGGGCGTCATGCCGACCGGCCGCGACGAGGCGGACGGTCCGCGGTGGACCAGCGTCGTCGTCGACGGTGCGTTCGACTGGGGCGGGGTGCCGAAGCCGCAGGTGCCGCTCGACCGGGCCGTGGTGTACGAGGCGAACGTCCGGACGCTGACGCAGGCGAACCCCGCGGTCCCCGAGCACCTCCGCGGCACCTACGCCGGGGTGGCGCACGCGAGCACGATCGCGCACCTGCACCGCATCGGCGTCACGACGCTCGAGCTGCTGCCCGTGCACGCCTTCGACACCGAGCGCTGGCTGCGGCAGGCCGGCCGGGAGAACGCCTGGGGCTACAACACGCTGGCCTTCTTCGCTCCGCACGCCGGGTACGCCTCGGCGGAGGCCCGCGCGGCCGGCGCCGACGGGGTCCTCCGCGAGTTCAAGGGCATGGTGCGGCTCCTGCACGAGGCCGGCATCCAGGTGGTCCTCGACGTCGTCTACAACCACACCGCTGAGGAGGGCCTCGGCGGCCCGACCACGTCCCTCCGCGGGATCGACGGCGCGAACCGGTACCGGTGGGGCGCGGACGGCTACGTCGACACGACGGGCTGTGGCAACACGCTCGACACCTCGGTGGAGGCGACGGCCGACCTGATCGTCGACAGCCTGCGCTACTGGGCGCGCGAGGTGCAGGTCGACGGCTTCCGGTTCGACCTGATGGCCGCGCTCGCCCGCGACGCGGCGCACACCTTCGACCCGGCGCACCCGCTGCTCGAGCGGATCCGCACCGACCCGGACCTCCAGGACGTCCTGGTCATCGCCGAACCGTGGGACGTCGGCCAGGGCGGCTGGCAGACCGGGTCGTTCGGCGCCGGGGCCCTCGAGTGGAACGACGGCTTCCGCGACACCGTCCGGCAGTTCTGGCTCTCGGACGTCGCGCAGGAGCGGCGGACCGGGGTGCCCGGCGGCGGCATCGGGGCGCTCGCCGGGGCGCTGACCGGGTCCCGTCACGTGTTCGGGCCGGAGCGCGGACCACTCGCCGGCGTCGGGTTCGTCACCGCGCACGACGGCTTCACCCTGCTCGACCTCGTGTCGTACGACCGCAAGCACAACCAGGCGAACGGCGAGGAGGACCGCGACGGCTCGAACGAGAACCGCTCCTTCAACCACGGGGTCGAGGGACCCACCGACGACCGCGGCGTGCGGGCCTCCCGCGGGCGGTCGATGCGGAACCTGCTCGGCACCCTCTTCCTCTCCGCCGGTGTCCCGATGCTCACGGCGGGCGACGAGCGCAGCCGGACGCAGCACGGCAACAACAACGCCTACGTGGTCTCCGAGGACCTCACCCCGGTGGACTGGTCGGACGACGAGGACGCCGAGTCGACGACGGAGACGGTCGCTGCCCTGACCCGCCTGCGCGCGGCGCACCCCGCGCTCCGGCCGTCGCGGTTCGGTGTGGCGGGCCAGGTGACGCCGTCCGCGTCACGGATGACCTGGTACGGCCCGGACGGCGGACCGATGACCGGCGAGTGGTGGGACCAGCCGCTCCACCGCGCGGTGCAGGTCCTCGTCGAGTCGACGCCCGAGCACGAGCCGTACGACCGTGTCCTCGTCGTCGTGCACGGCAGCGGCCGGACCCGCGACCTCGCACTCCCGGTCCGCGACGACCTGCTCGGGTACCGGCTGGCCTGGTCGAGCGAGAAGCACCGCGACCACGACCGGACCAGGACCGCGGGGTCGGTCTTCACCGCGTACGGCCCCGGGATCCACCTGTTCGAGGTCGTCTGACCGGTCCGCGGAGCGCCCCGTCGGCGCCGGACGGCGATGCGCCGTCCGGACCGGGACACGCGTTCCCGGGACCACGACACGCGTCGCCGGGTAGCGTCTGCTCCGTGGCCACCGCAGACCGACCCCGGCGTCCGAAGATCGGGCGCATCCCGATCACCGAACTCGCCCCGACGACGCCGAACGGCTTCCCGGGCAAGGCCTTCGACGGGGAGGTGATCACGTTCGGCGCGACCGTCTTCCGAGAGGGACACGGCGTCATCGGCGCCGACCTCGTCCTCGAGCGCCCCGACGGGGTGTCCAGCACCGTCCCGCTCGTCCCCGGCACGCCCGGGACCGACCGGTTCGAGGCGGCCGTCCAGATCGAGTCCGTCGGTGTCTGGCAGTGGCACGTCGAGTCCTACGCCGACGACTGGGCGAGCTGGGTGCACGGCGCCCGGTTGAAGATCGCCGCCGGCGTCGACACCGAAGCGACCCTGCTCGACGGTGCCGCCCTGCTCGACCGGCTCGCCACCGAGCGCGGGTCCGCCGCGGCGACGCGTGCCGCCGCCCGGATCCGTGACACCGACCTCGAACCGGCCGAGCGTCTCGCCGCGGTCGACGACACGCGCCTGGTCGCCGAGCTCGAGGAGCGCCCGCTCAGCTCGCTCCGCACCGTCTCCGCCACCCAGCTCCTCGACGTCGAGCGCACCCGCGCCGGCGTCGGCGCCTGGTACGAGTTCTTCCCGCGCAGCGAAGGCGCCAAGCGGAACCCCGACGGCTCCTGGAAGAGCGGCGACTTCCGCACCGCCGCCCGTCGCCTGCCCGCCGTGGCACGGATGGGCTTCGAGGTCGTCTACCTCCCGCCGATCCACCCGATCGGCACCACCGCGCGCAAGGGCCCGAACAACACCCTGACCGCCGGTCCGGACGACCCCGGCAGCCCCTGGGCGATCGGCGGACCTGAGGGCGGGCACGACGCGATCCACCCCGACCTCGGCACCGAGGACGACTTCCGCGACTTCGTCGAGACGGCGAAGAACACCGGCATGGAGGTCGCACTCGACTTCGCGCTCCAGTGCTCCCCCGACCACCCCTGGGTCACCGAGCACCCGGAGTGGTTCACGGTCCGCGCCGACGGGTCCATCGCGACGGCCGAGAACCCGCCGAAGCGCTACCAGGACATCTACCCGATCCAGTTCGACACCGACCCCGAGGGCCTGGTCACCGAGGTCCTCCGTGTGCTGCGGCACTGGATCGCGCTCGGCGTGCGCATCTTCCGCGTCGACAACCCGCACACCAAGCCGCTCTGGTTCTGGGAGCGTGTGATCCGCGAGGTCCGCGACGAGCACCCCGACATCGTGTTCCTCGCCGAGGCGTTCACCCGCCCGGCGATGATGCGGGCGCTCGCCGAGACCGGGTTCCAGCAGTCGTACTCGTACTTCACGTGGCGGAACACGAAGGAGGAGATCGAGGAGTACTTCACCGAGCTCAGCTCCGAGACGAGCGCGTACCTGCGCCCGAACCTCTTCGTGAACACGCCGGACATCCTGAGCGAGTTCCTGCAGTTCGGCGGCCGCGCCGGGTACAAGGTCCGTGCCGCGCTCGCCGCGACCGGCGCCCCGACCTGGGGCATGTACTCCGGCTACGAGCTCTTCGAGGACGTCGCCCGCCCGGGCTCCGAGGAGAACATCGACAACGAGAAGTACGAGTACAAGCCGCGCGACTTCGCCCTCGCCGAGGCCGAGGGCGCGTCACTCGCCCCGTACGTCACGATGCTCAACCGCCTCCGTTCCGCGCACCCGGCGCTCCGCCAGCTGCGGAACCTGACGGTGCACGGGGCCGACGACGGCGCGATCGTCGTCTACTCGAAGCACCTGCCGGGCCGGTTCACCCGGTCGGGCCGCGACGACACGGTGATCGTCGTCGCGAACGTCGACCCGCACTCCGCGCGGGAGACCACCGTGCACCTCGACCTCGCCGCGCTCGGTCTCGAGCCGGGCACCGCCTTCGACGTCCGCGACGTCGTGACCGGCGCGCGCTGGACGTGGGGCACCGACAACTACGTACGCCTGGACGCCTTCCAGGAGCCCGTGCACCTGCTCGTCGTGGAAGGACCGCACCGATGACCGACACCACCCCGGACGAGCCCACCCGCCCCGCGCCCGGCGGAGCCCCGCGCCCCGCTGCCGGCCCGGGCCTCCCGGCCGTCCCCCCGCCCCCGCCGGCCGTCCCCCGCGACGAGCCCCGCACCTCCGCTCCGGGCGAGGACCTGCCCGGAGCGCCCACGCCGAAGCCCGAGTCCCCGTCCCGTGACGTCCCGGAGTCCGCGACGCTCGCCGGTGGCGGGCGCCACGCCGAGGACGCCGGCACGCCGGCGACGCCCGCTCGGCCCGGAGGCCCGGCACCGGTCACGACGTCGGCGCCCGTCGACGACACCACGGCCCAGGAGGGCACCGGGACGGACACCACCGTCGATGCGAGCCCGGTCGGCTCCGACGAGGACACGTCGGCCACGGCGCTCGCGACCACCGACGCCGGCGGCACGACGGCGACCCAGCCGTCCCCCGCGCCCGTCGACGAGTGGATCCGGCAGCAGGTCGCCGAGGCCCGCTGGTCGCTCCCCCACGACGTCCTCGGCCCGCACCCGGTCGACGGCGGCACGAGCGTCCGGGTGGTCCGCCACCTCGCGACGGCCGTCCGCATCGTCCGGCCGGACGGCGACGACGTCGAGCTGACCCACGAGGGCGACGGCGTCTGGGCCGGCGCGACCCCGGGCAGCCTCGGCCGCTACCGGGTCGAGGCCGAGTACGAGGACGCCACCTGGACGACCGACGACGCCTACCGGTTCCCGCCGACCCTCGGCGAGCTCGACCTGCACCTGTTCGGCGAGGGCCGCGACGAGCAGCTCTGGCACCACCTCGGCGCACACCTCACCACGGTCGACGGCGTCGACGGCGTCGCGTTCGCCGTCTGGGCCCCGCGTGCCACCGCCGTCCGGGTGATCGGTGATTTCGAGGGCTGGCAGGGCCGTACGACGGCGATGCGCCGACTCGGCGACCTCGGCGTCTGGGAGCTGTTCTGGCCGGGTGCCCTCGACGGGCAGCGGTACAAGTTCCAGATCCTGACCGACAGCGGCTGGGTGGAGCGGGCCGACCCGTTCGCCCGCCGCACCGAGGTGCCGCCGCTCACCGCGTCCGTCATCACGGCCAGCGGCTATGAGTGGTCCGAGGGCGACCAGCAGTGGATGGCCGAGCGCGCCCGCACGACGACGCACGACCGTCCGATGAGCGTGTACGAGGTGCACCTCGGCTCGTGGCGTCCCGGCCTCAGCTACCGCGAGGTCGCGGACGACCTGATCGGGCACGTGCAGCACCTCGGCTTCACGCACGTCGAGTTCCTGCCGCTGTCCGAGCACCCGTTCGGCGGGTCCTGGGGCTACCAGGTCACCGGCTACTACGCCCCGACCGCGCGCTTCGGCTCGCCGGACGACCTCCGCTACCTCATCGACCGCCTGCACAGCGCCGGCATCGGCGTGATCATGGACTGGGTGCCCGGGCACTTCCCGAAGGACGAGTGGGCGCTGGCGAAGTTCGACGGCTACGCGCTGTTCGAGCACCCGGACCCCCGCCGCGGCGAGCAGCTCGACTGGGGCACCTACGTGTTCGACTTCGGGCAGCCGCAGGTCCGCAACTTCCTCGTGGCGAACGCGCTGTACTGGCTCGAGGAGTTCCACATCGACGGCCTCCGGGTCGACGCGGTGGCCTCGATGATCTACCTCGACTACTCGCGCACCGAGTGGCTGCCGAACCAGTACGGCGGCCGCGAGTACCTCGAGGCGGTCTCGTTCCTCCAGGAGACCAACGCCACCGCGTACAAGCGCTACCCGGGCATCGTGATGATCGCCGAGGAGAGCACCTCCTGGCCGGGCGTCACCGAGCCGACGAGCGCCGGCGGCCTGGGCTTCGGGCAGAAGTGGAACATGGGGTGGATGCACGACTCGCTCCAGTACGTCGAGCGTGACCCGGCCTACCGCTCCTACCACCACGACGAGCTCACCTTCTCGTTCGTGTACGCGTTCAGCGAGCAGTTCACCCTGCCGATCAGCCACGACGAGGTCGTGCACGGCAAGGGCTCGCTCTACGGCAAGATGCCCGGCGACGAGTGGCAGAAGCTCGCGAACGTCCGTGCCTACCTCGCGTTCATGTGGGCACACCCCGGCAAGCAGCTGCTCTTCATGGGTCAGGAGTTCGCCCAGCAGACCGAGTGGAGCGAGGCGAAGGGTCTCGACTGGTGGCTCCTCGACGACCCGGGCCACCGCGGTGTGCAGGACCTCGTCGCCGAGCTCAACAGCGTCTACAAGGCCAGCCCGGCGCTGTGGACGCACGACGCCTCGGCGGAGGGATTCGAGTGGATCGAGGGCGGCGACGCGCCGCACTCCACGATCGGGTTCCTCCGGAAGGCCGGGGACGAACAGCTCGCCGTCTTCGTGAACTTCTCCGGCGTGCCGGTCGAGCGTCGGTTCGGCCTGCCCTCCGCGGGCACCTGGACCGAGGTGCTGAACACCGACGCGGCCGTGTACGGCGGGTCGGGCGTCGGCAACCTCGGCGCCGTGCAGGCCGAGGACACCCCGTGGGCCGGCCGGCCCGCGTCGGCGCACCTCGTGGTCCCGCCCCTCGGCGCGGTCTGGCTCCGCCGCGAGGAGTAGCCCCCACGCAGACGGACGGGAGGCCCGGTGCCAGCTGGCACCGGGCC
>JASCOJ010000180.1 GCA_029959645.1 Microbacteriaceae bacterium PS02332
CGGTCCAAATATTTGTGCAGGGGGGGGACCCGCCCGCCCGGCCCCCCCCGCGGGCCCCGGCCCCCCGGGGGGCCCCTTCGTGTGAACCGGGAGGTCAGCTGGCGGGCTTGTCCGCCGAGTCCGCGTCGTCGGCGACCCAGAGGTCGTCGTCCGCACGGAGCGTCTGGTACGCCGCGTAGGCCGCACCGACGACGGCGACGGCACCCACGATGATCAGGGCGACTCCGCCGAAGCCGATGCCCTTCTTCTGCTGCGAGGGGACGTACTTGACCGCGGCCTTCTTGGCCTTCTTGCCGTTCTTCTGCGCGTTCTTGACGATCTTCTTCACACGCGGGTCCTTCGCGAGGTCGCCGATGCTGAGCACCGAACCGGCCGTCGCGACGAGGCCGGGGACGACCTCGGTCTGGAAACGGTGCGAGGCGCTCTGCGCAGCCGACGTCGCGGCGTGCACGCCCGTGGCGACCGCAGGGCGGATGCCGTTGTCGATCGCGTTCTGCACGCGGGGCGCGATGTCCTTGCGTGCGGCATCGGCCGCGTGGCCTCGAGCTTCCGCGAGGATCGCGTTGGCGTGCTCCAGGACCTTGCGCTGCTCTCCGAGGAGCGAGGCGGTCTTGCCCTTGAGCTTCTTGATCTGCTTCCGACGCTTGCGCGGGATCTCGATCGTCATTCGGTACCTCCATCGGGTCGACGTGACCCCATCCTGCCACCAGGACACCTGACAGGTCACGGAGTCGCGGCTGTGCGTCCCGTCCACACGCAGCCCCGCATGCGAGAATCGGGGCATGTCTCTGCACACTGCTGTCGCAACGATCCACACCAACAAGGGCGACATCCGCGTCAACCTCTTCGGCAACCACGCACCGAAGACCGTCCAGAACTTCGTCGGTCTCGCGACCGGCACCCAGGAGTGGACGCACCCCGGCACCGGCAAGGTGTCCACCGACAAGCTCTACGACGGTGTGGTCTTCCACCGCATCATCAAGGACTTCATGATCCAGGGCGGCGACCCGCTCGGCCAGGGCATCGGTGGCCCGGGCTACCAGTTCGACGACGAGATCTCGCCGGAGCTCACGTTCCAGGAGCCGTACATCTTCGCGATGGCGAACGCCGGCATCCAGGGCGGCCGTGGCACCAACGGCTCGCAGTTCTTCATCACCACGGTGGCCACGCCCTGGCTGCAGGGCAAGCACACCATCTTCGGTGAGGTCGCCGACGACGAGTCCCGCAAGGTCGTCGACGCGATCGAGGCCGTCCCGACCGACGGCCGCGACAAGCCCAAGGACGACGTCGTCATCCAGAGCATCGACGTCGAGTCGGTCTGACCCGGGTGACGGACTTCTCTGCCGGCTCGGCGAACACCTGTTACCGGCACCCGGATCGGCAGAGCTTCGTCCTGTGTCAGCGCTGCGGGCGGACGATCTGCCCGGAGTGCCAGACACCGGCCGCGGTCGGGGTGCACTGCCCCGAGTGTGTCCGTGAGCAGCGGATGCAGTTCGCAGCGAACCGCCGTGCGTCGGGTGGCCCCAGTGGGCTGACCGTCGCACGGCGGAAGTTCGCGATGCTCGACCAGAAGGGGACGGTCGTGATCATTGCGGTCTCCGTCCTCGTCTGGCTGCTCGACCAGGTCAGCGGGGGCTTCTTCACGAACCTGTTCGCGTTCAACTCGGCGTTGCTGCCCACGCAGCCGTGGCGTGCGGTCACGGTGCTCTTCGTGCACTCGACCTTCTTCCACATCCTGTTCAACATGTGGGCGTTGTTCGTCTTCGGTCGGATGCTCGAGAACATGATCGGCACCTGGCGCTTCGTGGCGCTGTACTTCATCACCGGCATCGTCGGATCGGTGGCCGTCGCGTTCCTCGACCCCGCCACGTGGGTGGTCGGCGCGTCCGGCGCCGTCTTCGGGCTGTTCGCGGCGTTCTTCGTCCTGCAGCGCAGCCTCGGCTACAACGCGGTGCAGCTGCTCGTCATCATCGGGCTCAACCTCGTGATCGGGTTCTTGCCCGGGACGAACATCTCCTGGCAGGCGCACGTCGGTGGGCTGATCGGCGGCTTCGTGACGGGCTTCGTGTTCGCGCGGACCCGCAACATCCGCCAGCGTCGGTTGCAGGCCACCCTGCTCGCCATGGAGGCCGTGGGCGCCATCGCGCTGCTCTTGGCCCGGTCCGCGGTCACCTTCGGCTGACGCCGACATCACCGTCGAAGGGCGCCTCCCGCAGCCGGGGGGGGCGCCCTTCGTCGTTCTGGCGTCGATCCACAGCACTTCTCCACAGGTGTGGACAACAGGGTGAGTTACAGCCGTGTGATTATCCCCACTGTGGACGGACCTGTGGACAACTACGCCGACCCGGAGTGGGGAACCGTGTGGAGAACTCGATGACCTGTGGAGGAAGCGCCCGCGGCGTCCGGACGGGCCCGCGGCATGGAGCGGTGCCTGTGGAGAGGCAGGGGCGCTCCATCAGGGGAACGACGAACGCCCGCCACTCCTTCGCGGAGTGACGGGCGTCGGTGCGGCCGGGCGGTCAGCGCCAGCGCGTGGTCATGAGGAAGCCGATGAACATGATGCCGAAGCCGATCAGGATGTTCCACGAGTTCAGCGTCGGGACCGGCAGGACGCCGCCCGAGACGTAGAAGACGATGACCCAGGCGAGGCCGATGAGCATGAAGCCGAACATGACCGGCTTGAACCACACGGGGTTCGGCTGGTCCCCTGCGGTGTCGACCGAGTCGGCTCGGGTCATCCGGGCGGGCTTGGTGCGGTCCTTGTCCTTGGCCATGGCCGGTATCCTACCGTCAAGACGGCTGGACACCGGTCGGATCGAGCCCGCGAACACCCCCCACGAGTACGGTGGCACCCCATGACCAAGATCCTCGTCGTCGACAACTACGACAGCTTCGTCTACACGCTCGCCGGCTACGTGCAGCAGCTCGGCGCCCAGACGGACGTCGTGCGCAACGACGCCTTCCCGGAGTCCGAGATCGCCGACCGCATCGCCGAGTACGACGGCGTCCTGCTCTCGCCCGGGCCCGGCACCCCGGCCGCCGCCGGCATCTCCATCCCCACCGTGCGCGCAGCGATCGAGGTCGACACGCCCCTCCTCGGCGTCTGCCTCGGGCACCAGGCGATCGCTGAGGCCCTCGGAGCCACGGTCACGCACGCGGACGAACTCATGCACGGCAAGACGTCCCAGGTCGACCACGACGACAGCACGCTCTTCGCCGGTGTCCCGCACCCCTTCACCGCGACGCGGTACCACTCGCTCGCCATCGTCGACGGCACCGTGCCGGACGAACTCACGGTGACCGCGCGGACCGAGGGTGGCGTCATCATGGGCGTGCAGCACCGGGGCGCCCCGGTCTACGGCGTCCAGTTCCACCCCGAGTCCGTCCTGACGGAGGGCGGGTACCGGATGGTCGGCAACTGGCTCGAGACGACCGGCCTCGACGGTGCATCCGACCGGGCAGCGGGTCTCGGGCCACTCATCGCCGGCCGGAACGGCTGAGCCCAGCAGGACTCAGTCGGTCGAGCCCAGCAGTCGGCGGCTGGTCGAGTCGTGCCGGCGTGAACAGTCGGGCCGAGCAGGCGCGGATCGGCTGGGCCGCACAGGCGTGAACCCGGTCGAGCCGAGCGGCTGGGCCCGTCGAGCGCAGCGGGGCTACGCCGGTCGACCCCGGTGGGCTGCTCGGCTCAGTTCCCGTCGCCGGGCGTGGACCCGTCGTCGGTGCCGCCCTGGTCCGGCACGGGCTGCTGGCTCGGCTGCTGCTGTTGCTGCTGCTGCGGCTGGCGGCGCTGGCTCGGCGGCACACAGTACGTGAGCGTCACCGTGGTGCCCTGCGGCACGTCACTGCTCGGGATGCTCTGCTGCGTGACGACGTTGCTGGCGCAGGAGTACGTCGGCGTCATCTGCACGACGAGCCCGAGGCCCGCGAGCGTCGCGTTCGCGACGTCGACCGGCTGCTGGGTCACGTCCGGCAGGTGCACCAGGCCGTTCGAGACGACGAGGTTCACGACGCTGCCCTTGTCGTGCTGCGTCCCCCCGGCCGGGTCCGAGCTGATGACGGTGCCCTGTGGCTGGGTCTGCGAGTAGTCGGAGTCGACCGCGCCGACGGTGAAGCCCGCGGCCTCGAGGGCCTTCGTCGCCGCATCCTGCGGCTGGCCACCGACGTCGGGCACCGAGACCTGCTCCGGGCCCGAGGAGACCACCACCCGGATGGTCTGCTTCCGCGCCACGGGGGTGCCCGAGCCGGGTTCGGATCGGATGACGGTCTCCGCGGCGACCGAGGCCGATGGCTCCTCCACCTTCACCGGCGTCAGGCCGCGCTTCTGGAGCGCCTGCTCGGCCGAGGACCAACTGGCCCCCGTCACGTTGGGCACGCTCACCGAGGAGCTGACCGGCGGCTTGCCGGGCTGCAGGTTGAGGACGAAGTAGCCCATCGCGGCGATGACCGCGATGGTCAGCACGATCCCGACCCAGATCCAGGCGACGGGAGGCCGGTTCTGGGTCCGCTGCGGCCGGTGCTCCTGGGTGTCGTCGAGCTCGCGGAACGCCACGGTCGGGTTGGACGTCGTCCGCGGGTTCACGCCGAAGAGCATCGACGACGGGTCGGCAGCGGCCACCGCCTTCTTCGACGCGGACGGCACCTGCCCGGATGCGGCCTGCTGGAGGTCGCGGCGGAACTCGGCGGCGTTCTGGAAGCGGCGGTTGCGGTCCTTGACCAGGGCGTGCAGGGTGACCGCGTCGAGTGCCGGCGACACGGTCGTCGTGATCGTCGACGGCGCGACCGGCTGCTCGCTGACGTGCTGGTAAGCGACCGCGACCGGGGAGTCGCCGAGGAACGGCGGCCGCCCGGTGAGGAGCTCGAACAGGACGATGCCGGTCGAGTACAGGTCCGTCCGGGCGTCCACGGTCTCGCCGCGGGCCTGCTCGGGGGAGAAGTAGGACGCGGTCCCGAGGATCGAGGTGGTCTGCGCGACGGTCGCCGAGGTGTCGGTGATGGCACGGGCGATCCCGAAGTCCATGACCTTGACCTGGCCGGTGTGCGTGAGCATGACGTTCGCGGGCTTGATGTCGCGGTGCACGACGCCGGCACGGTGGGAGTACTCGAGGGCGGTGAGGATGCCCTCGACGATGCGGGTCGCCTCGTCGGGCGCGACCGGTCCCTCGGCGACGATGTCGTTGAGCGCCCGGCCCTCGACGAACTCCATGACGATGAACGGGACCTGGACCTCGTTGCCCGAGGACTCGCGGACGGTCTCCTCGCCGGCGTCGTAGACCCGCACGATGGTCGGGTGCGCCATGCGGGCGGCGGCCTGGGCCTCCTGCCGGAACCGCGTCCGGAAGGCGGGGTCGTTCGCGAGGCTGGGCTTCAGCAGCTTGACCGCGACACGGCGACCGAGTCGGGTGTCGGTGCCCACGTGCACGGTCGCCATACCGCCGCGACCGATGACGTCACCGATCTCGTAGCGATTGGCGAGGAGCGTGATGCCCGCCGTCACACCTTCTGGCACGTACTCCTCCGAATGTCAGTCCGGCAAGTGTACGGCAGCCGATCCTGGTGGGACCCTGGCCGACGAGTGCCCGGAGCCAACCGTTACCGGAACGTGCCGAGGCCCAGCCCCCCCCCCGGGTGGGCCGGCCGCCGCCGCGGGGGGGGGCGGGGGGGGGCACCCCGGAG
>JASCOJ010000181.1 GCA_029959645.1 Microbacteriaceae bacterium PS02332
CCCGAGGGGGCGCGAGGGGGGTTCCGGGGCGCGGCGGGGGTGGGCCGGCCGCGGCGGACGGGAGGCCCGGCCGCGGCGGACGAGGAGGCCCGGGGTGTCGGCGGGGCGGGGGATACTGGTGGCATGCCGCTGTACCGGGACGAGTGTGTCGTGTTGCGTACACACAAGCTCGGCGAGGCGGACCGCATCGTGACGATGCTGAGCCGGGAGCACGGCAAGATCCGCGCCGTCGCGAAGGGCGTCCGGCGCACGGCGTCGAAGTTCGGCTCGCGGCTCGAACCGTTCATGGTCGTCGACGCCCAGTTCTACGAGGGCCGCTCGCTCGACATCGTCACGCAGGCCGAGTCGCTCGGTGCGTACGGTGCCCGGATCGTGGCCGACTACGGCGCGTACACGGCGGCGAGCGCGATGGTCGAGACCGCTGACCGCCTGAGCGAGGCGGACGCCGGACTCCAGCAGTACCTCCTGCTCGTCGGGGCCCTGCGGTCGCTGTCCCGCGGGGAGCACCAGCCGAGCGCGACCCTCGACTCCTACCTCCTGCGGGCCATGAGCATCGCCGGGTGGGCGCCCTCCTTCAGCGACTGCGCGGTGACCGGTGCGCCCGGGCCGCACTCGGCGTTCGTCGTGCAGCTCGGCGGCGTCGTGGCGGACGTGGCCGCGCCTCCCGGCACGCCGCGGCTGGACCCGGCGACGCTCGCCGTCCTCGGGCAGCTCCTCGCCGGTGACTGGGGGAGCGTCGACGCGACCGACGAGCGGACGCGATCGCGGGCCTCCGGCGTGGTCGCGGCGTACGCCCAGTGGCACCTGGAACGATCGCTCCGGTCGTTGCCACACGTCGACCGGACCGAGCACCCCTCGCCGCTCGCCCCGCACCCCGGCGGCGTCCCGGCAGCGGTCGCAGCGGTGCCGGCGCCGCCGGTACCGACCCCGGACCCGGCAGACACCGACCCGGAACACACCGTCACCGCACCGTCCGACCCCGGAGGAACCCGCGCATGAGCCCTCGCCGTCCCGCTGCCGAGCCGGCGCCGTCCCTGCCGGTCGACTGGACGGGCGAGCAGCCCCCGGCGATCCCGGCACGCTTCGTCCCCGGGCACGTGGCGATCGTCATGGACGGCAACGGCCGGTGGGCGAACCAGCGCGGCCTCACGCGGATCGAGGGGCACAAGGCGGGCGAGGCCTCGCTGCTCGACGTCGTGGCGGGCGCGATCCAGATCGGCGTCACGCACGTGTCGGCGTACGCGTTCTCGACCGAGAACTGGAAGCGCTCCCCGGAGGAGGTCCGCTTCCTCATGGGCTTCAACCGCGACGTGATCCGCCGCCGTCGTGACCAGCTGCACGCGTGGGGCGTCCGGGTCCGATGGGCCGGGCGGACGCCGAGGCTGTGGCGCAGCGTGATCGACGAACTGCAGACCGCCGAGGAGATGACGGCGGGCAACGACGTCCTCACCCTGACGATGTGCGTCAACTACGGCGGGCGCAACGAGATCGCGGACGCGGTGCGGTCGATCGCGGACGACGTCGCCGCGGGCCGGCTCAAGCCGGGCCAGGTGACCGAGAAGACCCTCGCGAAGCGGTTGTACGTGCCCGAGCTGCCCGACGTCGACCTGTTCCTCCGGAGCTCGGGGGAGCAGCGCACGAGCAACTTCCTGCTGTGGCAGTCGGCCTACGCCGAGATGGTGTTCCTCGACCGGCTCTGGCCGGACTTCCGCCGCACCGACCTCTGGGGCGCGATCGAGGAGTACGCCCGCCGCGACCGTCGCTACGGCGGTGCGGTGGACGCGCCCACGGCGTAGGCGCGGCCCCGCCGACCCCGGGTCAGGCGAGCAGGTGCGCCGCGGACCGCACCGCGTCCAGGGCCGCCCGGACACTCGGCACACGCTCGGCCCCACGGGCGACGACGACCTCGACGCGCCGGGCCAGGTCGTCGTCGACGGGGTCGATCGCGACACCGACGGGGATGACGGTCGTCGCGAGTGCGAGTCGGGGGAGCAGCGCCACCCCGAGGCCGGCGGCGACGAGCCCCACGACCGCGGCCGCGTTGTCGGTCTCCAGCACGATGTCCGGTGTGAACCCGGCGGTGGCGCACGACGCGAGCAGGTGGCCCCGGCATCGCGGGCAGCCGCCGATCCAGCGGGCGTCGCGGTGGGACGCGAGGTCCACGGCAGCGGCGTCCACGGGACGGACGGCTTCCGTGTCGACCGGTCGTCCGTCGTCGTCCGGCCGGCCTGCGCCGACGGGCGTCACCAGTGCGAGCGGGTCCCGGCCGAGCGCCCGGGTGACGAGCCCCGGGTCCGGCGCGGCCCCGACCTCGTCGCCGACGTAGGTGAAGGTGAGCGCGACGTCGACCTCGCCGCTCCGGAGGAGGTCGAGGGCCTCGGGCGGCTCCACCTCGACGTAGGAGGTCGTCACGTGCGGTGCCGTCTCGGCCATCGCCGCGAGCACCGCCGGCACGAGGGTCGAGGACGCGCTCGGGAAACCGGCCAGCCGGACCCGGCCGCGGTGCATCCCGCCGACGGCGTCGAGGTCCTCGCGGGCAGCGGCCAAGGCGGCCTGCACGTGGAGGGCGTGGTCGGCGAGCACCTGCCCGGCGTGCGTGAGCGTCGCACCGCGTCCCCGCCGCAGCACGAGGGCGTGCCCGAGGCGCTGCTCGGCCCGCGTGAGCAGCTGACTGACCGCGGGCTGGCTCGACCCGAGTGCGACCGCAGCCCGGGTGATCGACCCGCCGTCGGCGACTGCGCGGAGGACCCGGAGCAACTGCGGGTCGAGGTCGTCGTCCATCACACGATGTTACCGGCGGCACAACGAAGTGGCTCTGGCGTGATGGCCCGCGCGGGGCGACGCTGTCGGACATGGACTCGTTCCCCTCCAGCGGTGGGTACCTCGCGGCGTGCACCGCGGGCCTCCCGACCCTCGGCACGCTCGCCGCGCAGCGCGCCGACCTCGACGCGTGGTCGCGCGCCGAGACCTCCCCGGCCCGGTACGGCGCACTCGTCGAGGAGGGCCGCGCCCTGTTCGCCGACCTCGTCGGGGTCCCGGCATCGCGGGTGGCGACCGGGTCGCAGACGTCCGTGATGGCCGCGGTCGTCGCCGACGCCCTGCCCGACGGCGCCGAGGTGGTCGTCCCGGACGGCGACTTCAGCTCCGTCGTCTTCCCCTTCCTCGCCCAGGCCCACCGTGGTGTCCGGGTCCGGAGCGTCCCGCTCGACGAGCTCGCCGCCTCGGTCGGCCCCGACACCGCACTGGTGGCGTGGTCCGCGGTGCAGTCCGCCACCGGCGTCGTCACCGACCCGGGACCGGTCGTCGCCGCGGCCCGGCGCGTCGGCGCACTCACCCTCTGCGACCTCACGCAGGCCGCGGGTGTCCTGCCCGTCTCGGCCGCCCCCTTCGACGTGACGATCACGCACGCGTACAAGTGGCTCTGCGCGCCGCGCGGCGTCGCCTTCATGACGCTGTCCGACACCGCGCTCGGTCGGCTCCGCCCCGTGCAGGCCGGCTGGTACGCGGGCGCCGACGTCTGGTCCTCGTGCTACGGCCCCGCGATGCACCTGGCCGACGACGCGCGCCGCTTCGACGTGTCCCCGGCCTGGCAGGCCTGGCCCGGTGCGGTCGCCGCCCTCCGCCACGCGGTCGCCCTCGACCAGCAGACGGTCTGGAGGCACGCCACCGGCCTCGCGGACCGGCTGTGCGACGCGCTCGGGTCGCCCCGGCAAGGGCACGGCGGCACCGGGGGCGCGGTCACCGGGCAGGCGATCGTCACGTTCGCGGACCCGGACGGGGCCGGCCTCCGCGCACTCACCGCCGCCGGACTGACCGCGTCCGGGCGAGCCGGGCGGCTCCGCATCGCGTTCCACCACTGGAACGACGAGGACGACGTGACCGCCGTGGTGGCGGCGCTGGCGGGCGGCGACCGGGCCTCGTCGGGACGGTGAGGCCGGGTGCCGGAGGTGGGGCGGGCCTCCCGGGCCGCTAGCATTGCCGGGTCCGACCGCACCACCGAGCACCCAGCTCGGCGAATCCAGGAGTCCCCGTGGCACAGCCCTCCCGTCTCGACAGCGTCATCGCCCTGGCCAAGGGCCGCGGCTTCGTCTTCCAGTCGGGGGAGATCTACGGCGGATCGCGCTCCGCGTGGGACTACGGGCCCCTCGGCGTCGAGCTGAAGGAGAACATCAAGCGGCAGTGGTGGCAGCGGTTCGTCCGCGGCCGTGGGGACATGGTCGGCCTCGACTCGGCCGTCATCCTGCCGCGCAAGGTGTGGGAGGCCTCCGGCCACGTCGCGACCTTCACCGACCCGCTCGTCGAGTGCCTGCACTGCCACCACCGGTTCCGTGAGGACCACCTGCTCGAGGCGTTCGAGGCGAAGAAGGGCCGTGCGCCCGAGGGCGGCATGGCCGAGATCGCCTGCTCGAACTGCGGTACCCGCGGCGAGTGGACCGAGCCCCGGGAGTTCTCCGGGATGCTCAAGACGTACCTCGGGCCGGTGGAGTCCGAGGAGGGGCTGAACTTCCTCCGCCCGGAGACCGCGCAGGGCATCTTCGTCGACTTCGCCCAGGTCGTGACGACCAGCCGCATGAAGCCCCCGTTCGGCATCGGCCAGGTCGGCAAGGCGTTCCGCAACGAGATCACGCCCGGCAACTTCATCTTCCGGACCCGCGAGTTCGAGCAGATGGAGATCGAGTACTTCGTGCCGCCGGCGTCCGCGCAGGAGCACTACGAGCAGTGGATCACCGACGCGGTCGCCTGGTACACCGACCTCGGCATCGACCCCGAGAACCTGCGCCGCTTCGACGTGCCGGACGGGGAGCGCGCGCACTACTCCGACGCCACCGCCGACATCGAGTACCGCTTCGGGTTCCAGGGGTCCGAGTGGGGCGAGCTCATGGGCGTCGCGAACCGCACCGACTTCGACCTCAACAACCACATCGAGTCGTCCGGCAAGGACCTCCGGTTCTTCGACCAGGCCGCGAACGAGAAGTACGTGCCGTACGTCATCGAGCCGTCCTTCGGCCTGACGCGGGCGCTCATGGCCTTCCTGCTCGACGCGTACTCCGAGGACGAGGCCCCGAACGCGAAGGGCGGCGTCGACAAGCGCACCGTCCTCCGCCTCGACCCGCGCCTCGCGCCGGTGAAGGCCGCCGTGCTGCCGCTGTCCCGCAACGAGCAGCTCTCGCCGGTCGCCCGGGGCCTCGCCGACGACCTGCGGAAGGTCTGGAACGTGGACTTCGACGACGCCGGTGCGATCGGGCGTCGCTACCGTCGCCACGACGAGATCGGCACGCCGTTCTGCATCACGGTCGACTTCGACACCCTCGAGGACACGGCCGTGACCGTGCGCGAGCGCGACACCATGTCGCAGGAGCGCGTCTCCCTCGACCGCCTGCAGGGCTACCTCGCCGAGCGGCTCCTCGGCGCGTAGCGCGCCGGCACCGCCGCCGCTCGCGGCACGCGACACGACACCACGGAGCGGACACAGCACCACGCGATCGCGCGGTGCTGTGTCC
>JASCOJ010000182.1 GCA_029959645.1 Microbacteriaceae bacterium PS02332
GTCGCGGCACGCGCGGGCGGGGCGGGGCGCGGCGCGGGCGGGCGCGGCGCGGGGCGGGGCGGGGGCTCGGGTGCGGGCGGCGACCGCCGGTAAGCTCGGGGTGTGACGATCCGCATCGCCCCGAGCATCCTGTCCGCAGACTTCGCGAACCTCGAGCGCGAGCTCGAGCGCATCGCGACGGCGGACCTCGTGCACGTCGACGTGATGGACAACCACTTCGTGCCGAACCTGACGCTCGGGCTGCCGATCGTGCAGCGCCTGCAGCAGGTGTCTCCGGTGCCGCTCGACGTGCACCTCATGATCACGGACGCCGACACCGAGGCCCCGAAGTACGCCGAGACCGGCGCCGCGAGCGTGACGTTCCACTTCGAGGCGGCGACCGACCCGGTGGCCACCGCCGCCGCGATCCGGTCGAACGGCGCTCGGGCCGCGGTCGCGCTCAAGCCGGGGACCCCGGTGACGGACGTCCTCCACCACCTCGACGCGTACGACATGGTCCTGCTCATGACGGTCGAGCCGGGGTTCGGCGGGCAGTCGTTCATGCCGGGGGTGATGCCGAAGCTCGCCGACGCCCGGGCCGCGGTCGACGCCTCCGGGCTCGACGTCTGGCTCGAGGTCGACGGCGGCATCGCGGTCGACACCGTGCCGCAGGCGGTCCGCAGCGGGGCGGACACCCTGGTCGCGGGCTCGGCGGTGTACGGCGGCGAGCCGGCGTCGCGGATCGCCGACCTCCGGGCCGCGGCGCAGCGTGCCGTGGCGGACCGGTAGCCTGGACCGGTGAAGACGTTCGACGAGCTGTTCGCGGAACTGACCGAGAAGGCGCGGACGCGTCCCGAGGGTTCCGGCACCGTCGCCGAGCTGGATGCCGGTGTGCACCAGATCGGCAAGAAGATCGTGGAAGAGGCCGCCGAGGTGTGGATGGCGGCCGAGTACGAGGGCGACGAGCGCACCTCCGAGGAGATCTCGCAGCTCCTGTACCACCTGCAGGTCCTCATGGTCGCGAAGGGGCTGACCCCGGCGGACGTCTGGCGACATCTGTAGGACGGCCGTCCGGCCTCCCCGCCGCCCACCCGCGTCCACAGAAAGCAGAACCCTGATGCTCCGCATCGCCGTGCCCAACAAGGGCTCCCTGTCCGAGACCGCGTCCGACATGCTCCGGGAGGCCGGGTACGCCGGTCGCCGGGACCCGAAGGCGCTGCACCTCCTCGACGAGCGCAACGGCGTCGAGTTCTTCTTCCTCCGCCCGCGGGACATCGCGACCTACGTCGGGTCGGGCGCGCTCGACGTGGGCATCACCGGGCGTGACCTGCTGCTCGACTCCGGGTCCGCCGCGCACGAGGTCGACGCCCTCGGGTTCGCCGACTCGACCTTCCGGTTCGCCGGCACGCCGGGCCGCTTCACCACGCTGCAGGACCTCCACGGCGTCCGCGTCGCGACGAGCTACCCGGGGCTGGTCGGTGAGTTCCTCGGTCGGCACGGCGTCACCGCGACCCTCGTCAAGCTCGACGGGGCGGTGGAGAGCGCCGTGCGCCTCGGTGTCGCGGACGCGGTCGCGGACGTCGTCTCGACCGGCAGCACCCTGCGCGCCGCGGGCCTCGAGATCTTCGGCCCGGTCATCCTCGAGTCGACCGCGCTGCTCATCACCACCGACGAGACCATCGCGGGGATCGACGTGCTCCGTCGGCGTCTGCAGGGTGTCCTGGTCGCGCGCGGCTACGTGATGCTCGACTACGACATCCCGACGGCCCTGCTCGAGCAGGCGACCGCGATCGCCTCGGGCATCGAGTCGCCGACGGTCTCGCCGCTGCACGACCGCGACTGGTCGGCCGTCCGCGTGATGATCCCGCGCGACGACGCGAACCTCATCATGGACGCGCTCTACGACCTCGGCGCGCGCGCCATCCTCGTCAGCCCGATCCACGCCGCACGCCTGTGACCGCCCCGTCGTCCGGCGCCGCGCCGGCACTCGGCGGCGTGGCCGTCCGGGTCATCCCGTGCCTCGACGTCTCGGCCGGCCGGGTCGTCAAGGGCGTGAACTTCCTCGACCTGCAGGACGCGGGCGACCCGGTCGAGCTCGCCGCGCGCTACTACGAGCAGGGTGCCGACGAGCTGACCTTCCTCGACGTGGGCGCCACGGTCGAGAACCGGGCGACGATGTGGGACACCGTGACCCGGACCGCCGAGCAGGTCTTCATCCCGCTCACGGTCGGCGGCGGCGTCCGCAGCGTCGACGACGTCTCCCGGTTGCAGCAGTGCGGCGCGGACAAGATCGGCGTGAACAGCGCCGCGATCGCCCGGCCCGACCTCGTCGGCGAGGTCGCGGACCGCTTCGGGTCGCAGGCGGTCGTCCTCTCGCTCGACGTCAAGCGCGCCGGGCGGATGCCGTCCGGCTTCGTGGTCACCACCCACGGCGGGCGCACGGAGACCGAGATCGATGCGGTCACCTGGGCGCGCGAGGCCGTCGAGCGCGGTGCGGGGGAGCTGCTCGTGAACTCGATCGACGCCGACGGCACGAAGAACGGCTTCGACCTCGAACTCGTGGCCGCGGTCCGTGCGGTGTCCTCGGTGCCGGTCATCGCCTCGGGAGGCGCGGGTCGCCTCGAGCACTTCGCCCCCGCGATCGACGCGGGCGCGGACGCGGTCCTCGCCGCGAGCGTCTTCCACCGCGCCGAGATGACGGTCGGCGACGTCAAGGACGCCCTCCGCGCGACCGGCCACGTCGTCCGCTGACCACCTGCCGGACGTCGGCAGCGGGACGGACGGGGGACGGGCCTCCCGGCCCGGGCCGTAGGCTGGAGCCCTCATGACCGACAGCACCAGCGCCACCACCGACGCGGTCCTTGACCGCGCGCGTTTCGGGGTGGACGGCCTGCTCCCCGCCGTCGTGCAGGAGGAGTCGTCGAAGGACGTCCTCATGCTCGGATGGATGGACCGGGAGGCCCTCCGCCGCACCCTCACCGAGGGGCGCGTGACCTTCTGGTCGCGGTCCCGGCAGGAGTACTGGCGGAAGGGCGACACGTCCGGGCACGCGCAGTACGTCCGTGCGGCCGCGCTCGACTGCGACGACGACACCCTCCTCGTGACGGTGCACCAGGTCGGCGCGGCGTGCCACACCGGTGCCCACCGCTGCTTCGACGTCGACCCGCTCGACCCGGTCACGGCCAGCGCGCCGGAGCACGACGGGGCGGAGGCCGCCCGGTGACCGCGACGCCGCACACCACCGCGCGGCCGGAGTTCGACGGCCTCGTCGCCGACGGCGCCCGCGTCGTCCCGGTCGTCCGGGCCCTCTTCGCCGACAGCGAGACCCCGGTCGGCGTGTACCGGAAGCTCGCCGACGGTCGCCCGGGGTCGTTCCTGCTCGAGTCGGCCGGCCAGGGCGGGCTCTGGTCGCGGTGGTCGTTCGTCGGTGTCCGCAGCTTCGGCGTGCTCACCCAGCAGGGGGACCACGCCGCCTGGATCGACACGGGCATCGACGCCGAGCGGGCCGTCGGCGACCTCGACGGCGCCCCGCTCGAGGTGCTCGCGCGGCTGCACGAGCGCTGGGCCACGCCACGCGTGCCCGGCATGCCGCCGCTGGTGGGCGGCACGGTCGGTTTCATCGGGTGGCAGGCGGTCCGGCAGCTCGAACACCTGCCCGACGCGCCGCCGGCGGACTTCGCGGTGCCGGGGCAGTCCCTGGCGTTCGTCTCCGAACTCGCCGCGCTCGACCACCGCACCGGGCTGGTGCTGCTCGTCGCGAGCGTGCTCAACGACGGCACCGACGACGCGGACGTGCTGTGGACGGACGCGCAGACCCGGCTCGACCGGATGCAGGCCGACCTGGTCCAGCCGACCGTCGCGACGGTGGCCGAGGCGTTCGACATCGCCGACCCGGCACCCCGACACCGGTCGACCCCGGACGAGTACATGGCGGCCGTGGAACGGTCGAAGGAGCACATCCGCGACGGCGACGTCTTCCAGGTCGTCATCTCGCAGCGCTTCGACCACGACGTGACCGCGGACCCGCTCGACGTGTACCGGGTGCTCCGGATGCTCAACCCGAGCCCGTACATGTACTTCCTCGCGCTCGAGGACACCGCGGGCACGCGGAGCTGGGTCGTCGGCGCGTCACCCGAGGCCCTCGTGAAGGTCCAGGACGGCCACGCCATCACGCACCCCATCGCCGGGTCGCGTCCGCGTGGTGCGACCCCGGAGGAGGACGTCCGGCTCGCGGCCGAGCTCCTGGCGGACCCGAAGGAGCGTGCCGAGCACCTCATGCTCGTCGACCTCGCCCGCAACGACCTGCAGAAGGTGTGCGAGCCCGGGACGGTCGCCGTGACGGAGTTCATGACCGTCGAGCGCTTCAGCCACATCATGCACCTGGTGTCGAGCGTCGAGGGGGCGGTCCGGCCGGACGCCTCCGCCATCGACGTCTTCCGCGCCACGTTCCCCGCCGGCACGCTGTCCGGCGCACCGAAGCCGCGGGCACTGCAGATCATCGACGCCCTCGAGCCCGCCGACCGCGGCGCGTACGCCGGGGTGGTCGGGTACTTCGACTTCGCCGGGGACGCCGACCTCGCGATCGCGATCCGCACGGCCCTCATCCAGGACGGGGTCGCCCGCGTGCAGGCCGGCGCTGGGCTCGTCGCCGACTCGGACCCGGCCACCGAGCACGCCGAGGCGGTCAACAAGGCCGCCGCACCGCTCCGTGCGGTCGCGACGGCGAACCGGATGCGCGAGGTGCTCCGGTGACGCCGGCCCGCTCCCGGCCGCTGGTCGTCGTCGTCGGGCTGGCGGTCGCCGGGCTGGTCATGCTGTCCTGGACCCAGACCTGGTTCACGGTGCACCTCGACACGAGTGCGGCCGTCGTGACGACCGTCGCGGCCGACGGCGCCGCAGTGGTGCCGCAGTACACCGCACTCGCCATCGCCAGTCTCGCGCTGTTCCTCGCCATGACGATCGCCGGACGCGTCCTCCGCGTCGTCCTCGCGCTCGTCGAGGTCCTGCTCGGGGTCGCCGTGGTCGCGACGGGCGTGAGCGCCCTGTCCGACCCGGTCGCGTCGTCGAAGGGCGCCGTCGGTGCCGTGGCGGGCGTCAGCGACCTGGCCGGGGTCCGGCGCGTCGTCGACCACGTCGACGTCGGCGTCTGGCCGGTCGTCGGGATCGTCGCCGGTGTGCTCGCCGTGCTCGTCGGGGTGGCCGTGCTCGTGCTGCAGCGCTCCTGGCCCGGCCCGAGCCGGAAGTACGACGACGCCGCGGGCGGGCGTGCCGGTTCCCGGTCGCGGCCGGTCGCGGTCGTCCGCGACGCGGTCGTCGAGTGGGACGAGCTCAGCGCCGGCGTCGACCCGACCGTGGTCGACGGTGCGCCGACCGACCCGGCGTCGACCACGCCCCGCGCCCC
>JASCOJ010000183.1 GCA_029959645.1 Microbacteriaceae bacterium PS02332
CCGACGGTGGCGCAGCAGGCCTCGCTCCGTTCGGCGTGACACCGGTCCCCGTCCCCTAGCCGGCCGCTTGCCGGGCGCGGGCGGCCTGCGCCGGCCGGGCGGCCCGCGGGCCGACGTACAGTGGCGCGGGCGCGGGCGCGGTCGCGTTTGCTCCTCCACTGACCGGCGCTGATCGCGCGCCGGCGCCGGTGCGCCGCGCCCCGGCTGCCGTCGGTGGGCGTTCCGGACCGCTGCTGAGCAGGTCACTGGCCACTGTACGTGGACGCCGGACGGCACCCGACCGGCACCGCGCGGCGAGGGCCGACCGCTGCCGTCGTGCGGTGACCGCGGACCGACGGGAGGCGCGTGGCGCGCCCGCACCGTGCCTCCCGACCGTGCCGTCAGTTGCCGACGGAGCAGGTCTGCTCGGCCGCGCTCTGCCCGGTGATCGACGAGGGGAGCGGCGTCGAGCTCGGGGTGCTGGTCGACGTCGTCGCGGTCCCCGGGGTCGCGGGCGCGGACGACGTGCCGTCCGTCGACGGTGCGGTCGTCGGCGCCGTGGCCGTGTCGGGCGCGGCCGAGGCGGTCGGGTCCTCGCGGGACGCCCGGCCGGTGGAGGAGTCGCCGAGCGTGGTCTTCTCGTCGGACTGCAGCGCGACGTTCAGCGCGTGCGCGTTCTGTTCGTCGACGACGACGCGGGCGCTGTCCGCCGGGTCGTCGACGACCGGGTACTGGACGAAGAGCATGTTGGCGGTGCTCATGCCGCGGAGGGTCGACGCGAGCCCGACGACGGTGCGCGTGCGGGCGAGGCCGTCCGAGAGCGTCATGTTCGACAGCGCCGCGCCGGCCAGCTTGTAGAGGGTGATCGGGTTGGACAGCGTGCCGTCCGCGGTGACCTGGCGAAGGAGCGCCGAGAGGAACACCTGCTGCGAGCTGATCCGGGCCAGGTCGCTGCCGTCGCCGACACCGTGGCGGGAGCGGAGGAACGCGAGCGCGTCCGAGCCCTGGAGGTCGTGCTCACCCGGGGAGAGGTGCAGTCCGGTGAAGGTGTCGTTGATCGGCGTCGCGACGCACACCTTGACCCCGCCGAGCGCGTTCGACATCTCGATCACGCCGTCGAAGGTGATGAGGCCGGCGTACGGGATCGTGAGCCCGGTGAGGTTCTCGACGGTGTCGACGACGCACGAGACGCCTCCGTTGCCCAGCGCGGTGTTGAACTGTGCCGACCTCGTCGCCGGGTAGCTCGTCCCGGTCTCCGGGTTGGTGCAGGCGGGGATGGGGACCATGAGGTCGCGCGGGAAGCTGACGGCGGTGAGCTGCTGGTGGTCCTGTGAGATGTGCACGAGCATCGTCACGTCGTTCCGTGCGCCCTCGACGTCCTCGTCGGAGTCGAACTGTCCGACGCGGGTGTCGCTGCCGATGAGCAGGATGTTGGCGCCGCCGGCGATGGCGGTGACGTCGGCCGTCTTGGCGGTGGACTGGTCGTCGGTGCTCAGCTGGACGGTGTGCGGTGCCGTCGCCAGCTGCGCCCCCGCGATGGCCGCGACGCTCGTGCCGCTCACGAGGAGGACCGCTGCTGCGGAGGCGACGACGGAGACGAGCGTCGTCCAGCTGCGGCGCCGGGGCAGGCGGCCGTGGCGGGCGACGGGTCCGGTGCGACCGCGGCGTGCGGACCCTGCTCGGGTCCGGGGGCTGCGGGGGGCGTCGGGCACGGTGTCTCCGTTCGGGGTGGACTGCAGTGACACGGTAGGGGGCGTCTCCGGTGCGCGGCCCTGAGCGCGCTGACACAGCGCTGTGGAAGTCGGGCGACCCGTTCAGGTTGCCGTGCCCGGCCGACCGGCGCCAGCCCCAGCACTGGGGCTGCCGATCAGCGCTTGGCTTTCACGCCGCTGTCGCATAGGATCGATCTTTGGTGTGTCATGCCTTCTGGCGTGACGCCCGACCCGCAGACCGGCTCGGGGATCACACCGGTAATCCAACCAAGCGACAGTGAGGCTATGGCCAAGAAAGACGGCGTCATCGAGATCGAGGGCTCGGTGCTCGAAGCTCTGCCCAACGCGATGTTCCGCGTTGAGCTGACCAACGGACACAAGGTCCTCGCGCACATCTCCGGGAAGATGCGCCAGCACTACATCCGCATCCTCCCCGAGGACCGCGTGATCGTGGAGCTGAGCCCGTACGACCTGACCCGCGGCCGGATCGTCTACCGCTACAAGTGATCCGCGAGCTGGGAAGGAACGGCTCGGCGAACCCGCCGAGCACGAAGCCAGCGAGCACGAGGAACAAACCATGAAGGTCAACCCCAGCGTCAAGCCCATCTGCGAGCACTGCCGAGTGATCCGCCGGAAGGGCCGCGTGATGGTGATCTGCAAGAGCAACCCGCGTCACAAGCAGCGCCAGGGCTAGTCCCCCGGCGTCGGGCTCCGGCCCACGTGAGTGCGGCCGCCCCAGGCGGCTCGAGCACGAACCACAACTCAAGATCGACAACGCAGTACCAGAACCACACGGCGGCCTGACGGCTCGTCGGGTGGGGACACCTCGGGGCGGAGGCCCGAGCACCGGTACTGCGCCACACCTCCATCGACAACAGGAGCAGCCATCACATGGCACGTCTAGCAGGCGTCGACATCCCGCGCGAGAAGCGCGTGGAGATCGCACTCACGTACATCTACGGCGTCGGCCGTACCCGCGCAGTCCAGACGCTGCAGGAGACCGGGATCTCCGGCGACATCCGCGTCAAGGACCTGACCGACGAGCAGCTCGTCGCCCTCCGCGACTACATCGAGGGCACCTTCAAGGTGGAGGGTGACCTCCGCCGTGAGGTCGCCGCCGACATCCGCCGCAAGGTCGAGATCGGTAGCTACGAGGGTCTCCGCCACCGTCGTGGTCTCCCGGTGCGTGGTCAGCGCACCAAGACCAACGCGCGTACCCGCAAGGGTCCGAAGCGCACCGTGGCAGGCAAGAAGAAGGCTCGATAGGAGATCACGATGGCTACCCCCAAGACCGCCGCGCGCAAGCCGCGCCGCAAGGAGAAGAAGAACGTCGCCGTGGGCCAGGCCCACATCAAGAGCACGTTCAACAACACCATCGTCAGCATCACGGACCCGTCCGGTGCTGTCCTGAGCTGGGCGTCCTCGGGCGCCGTGGGCTTCAAGGGCTCGCGCAAGTCGACGCCGTTCGCGGCGCAGCTCGCCGCCGAGTCCGCCGCCCGTCAGGCAGCGGAGCACGGCGTCAAGAAGGTCGACGTCTTCGTCAAGGGTCCGGGCTCCGGCCGCGAGACCGCGATCCGTTCGCTCCAGGCCGCCGGCCTCGAGGTGGGCTCGATCAACGACGTGACGCCGCAGGCGCACAACGGGTGCCGCCCGCCGAAGCGCCGCCGGGTCTGACGCGAGGAGCAACCGGCCGTCCCCCACTCGTTCCCTGACCGGGGCGAGCGGGGGCGGCCATTCCTGGTCGTTCGATCGCGCACACCAGTGCGCGTGATCACAACTGAAACAGACCCGTCGGGGCCCGGCCGGCCCCGTCGTACCGCCAAGTGTCATATAGCGGACACTTCGCCGAAAGGAATTCCACAGTGCTCATTGCACAGCGCCCCACCCTCAACGAGGAGACGATCTCCGAGTTCCGCTCGCGCTTCGTCATCGAGCCGCTCGAGCCGGGCTTCGGGTACACCCTCGGCAACTCGCTGCGCCGCACGCTCCTCTCGTCCATCCCCGGTGCTGCCGTCACGAGCATCCGGATCGATGGTGTCCTCCACGAGTTCAGCACCGTTCCCGGTGTCAAGGAGGACGTCACCGAGATCATCCTGAACATCAAGAGCCTCGTCGTCTCCAGCGAGCACGACGAGCCGATCACGGCCTACCTGCGCAAGCAGGGTGCCGGTCAGGTCACCGCGGCGGACATCTCCGCCCCGGCCGGTGTCGAGATCCACAACCCGGACCTCGTCATCGCGACCCTGAACGACACCGCCCGCTTCGAGCTGGAGCTGACGATCGAGCGTGGCCGCGGCTACGTCTCGGCGACCCAGAACCGCTCGGAGTTCAGCGAGGCCGGACAGATCCCGATCGACTCGATCTACTCGCCGGTCCTGAAGGTCACCTACCGCGTCGAGGCGACGCGTGCCGGTGAGCGCACGGACTTCGACCGCCTGGTCGTCGACGTCGAGTCGAAGCCGGCGATCACCCCGCGTGACGCGATCGCCTCGGCGGGCCGCACGCTCGTCGAGCTGTTCGGGCTCGCCCGCGAGCTCAACACCGCGGCCGAGGGCATCGAGATCGGCCCCGCGCCGGTCGACGCCGTGCTCTCGAACGAGCTGCAGACCCCGATCGAGGACCTCGACCTGTCGGTCCGCAGCTACAACTGCCTCAAGCGGGAGGGCATCAACACGGTGTCCGAGCTCGTCGCCCTGTCGGAGACGCAGCTCATGAACATCCGCAACTTCGGTCAGAAGTCGGTGGACGAGGTCAAGGACAAGCTCACCGAGCTCGGCCTGTCCCTCAAGGACACCGTCCCCGGATTCGACGGCGCCCACTTCTACAGCGGGTACGACGAGGACGAGTCCAGCAACTGACCTCGCGCTGACGCGCACGCGCTCCTGACACGGGGCGCACCACCATCACCACTGGAGAACTGACATGCCGAAGCCCACCAAGGGTCCCCGCCTCGGTGGCGGCCCCGCCCACGAGCGCCTGCTCCTGAGCAACCTCGCCAACGCCCTGTTCACGCACGGCCGCATCACGACGACCGAGACGAAGGCCAAGCGCCTCCGCCCCGTCGCCGAGCGTCTCATCACGTTCGCGAAGCGTGGCGACCTGCACGCTCGTCGTCGTGTGATCGCCGCGCTGCGCGACAAGACCGTCGTGCACACGCTGTTCACGGAGATCGCGCCGCAGGTGGCCGACCGCCAGGGTGGCTACACCCGCATCACGAAGCTCGGCTTCCGCAAGGGCGACAACGCTCCCCTCGCGTCGATCGAGCTCGTCCTCGAGCCGCTCACGAGCAGCCCGGCGCCGGTGAAGCGGTCCACCACCACGACGGCCGCACCGGTCGCCGAGGCGGCCCCGGCCGAGACCACCGAGGAGGCCCCGGTCGAGTCGACCGAGACCACCGAGGAGTCGACCCCGGTCGCCGACGAGGCGCAGACGGACGCCGCCGCCGAGGTGGAGGCCGACGCCGCCACCAAGTCGGACGACGCCGCCGACGAGGCCAAGTAGTCACACCGCACCACCGACAGGGCCCCCCCCCCGCCCGCGGCGGGGGCCCGGGGGGGTATTACCAAAAGGCGCCGCCGCCCCCCCCCCGGGCGGGG
>JASCOJ010000184.1 GCA_029959645.1 Microbacteriaceae bacterium PS02332
CTGTGATTAGTGGCGAACGGGTGAGTAACACGTGAGTAACCTGCCCCTGACTCTGGGATAAGCGTTGGAAACGACGTCTAATACTGGATATGACTTCCGGCCGCATGGTCTGGTTGTGGAAAGATTTTTTGGTTGGGGATGGACTCGCGGCCTATCAGCTTGTTGGTGAGGTAATGGCTCACCAAGGCGACGACGGGTAGCCGGCCTGAGAGGGTGACCGGCCACACTGGGACTGAGACACGGCCCAGACTCCTACGGGAGGCAGCAGTGGGGAATATTGCACAATGGGCGAAAGCCTGATGCAGCAACGCCGCGTGAGGGATGACGGCCTTCGGGTTGTAAACCTCTTTTAGTAGGGAAGAAGCGAAAGTGACGGTACCTGCAGAAAAAGCACCGGCTAACTACGTGCCAGCAGCCGCGGTAATACGTAGGGTGCAAGCGTTGTCCGGAATTATTGGGCGTAAAGAGCTCGTAGGCGGTTTGTCGCGTCTGCTGTGAAATCCCGAGGCTCAACCTCGGGCTTGCAGTGGGTACGGGCAGACTAGAGTGCGGTAGGGGAGATTGGAATTCCTGGTGTAGCGGTGGAATGCGCAGATATCAGGAGGAACACCGATGGCGAAGGCAGATCTCTGGGCCGTAACTGACGCTGAGGAGCGAAAGCATGGGGAGCGAACAGGATTAGATACCCTGGTAGTCCATGCCGTAAACGTTGGGCGCTAGATGTAGGGACCTTTCCACGGTTTCTGTGTCGTAGCTAACGCATTAAGCGCCCCGCCTGGGGAGTACGGCCGCAAGGCTAAAACTCAAAGGAATTGACGGGGGCCCGCACAAGCGGCGGAGCATGCGGATTAATTCGATGCAACGCGAAGAACCTTACCAAGGCTTGACATACACCGGAAACGGCCAGAGATGGTCGCCCCCTTGTGGTCGGTGTACAGGTGGTGCATGGTTGTCGTCAGCTCGTGTCGTGAGATGTTGGGTTAAGTCCCGCAACGAGCGCAACCCTCGTTCTATGTTGCCAGCGGGTTATGCCGGGGACTCATAGGAGACTGCCGGGGTCAACTCGGAGGAAGGTGGGGATGACGTCAAATCATCATGCCCCTTATGTCTTGGGCTTCACGCATGCTACAATGGCCGGTACAAAGGGCTGCGATACCGTAAGGTGGAGCGAATCCCAAAAAGCCGGTCTCAGTTCGGATTGAGGTCTGCAACTCGACCTCATGAAGTCGGAGTCGCTAGTAATCGCAGATCAGCAACGCTGCGGTGAATACGTTCCCGGGCCTTGTACACACCGCCCGTCAAGTCATGAAAGTCGGTAACACCCGAAGCCGGTGGCCTAACCCTTGTGGAAGGAGCCGTCGAAGGTGGGATCGGTGATTAGGACTAAGTCGTAACAAGGTAGCCGTACCGGAAGGTGCGGCTGGATCACCTCCTTTCTAAGGAGCATCTGGCATCGCGTGTCTTCGGGCAGGTGGTGTCCAGGCGCCGGATCGAGACGAACGTTCTCGCCGGTAGCTCATGGGTGGAACATTGACAGTGCAGTCGGGAGCGCGGTTCCCGGTCCTAGTACGCCAGCTTGCTGGTTGGAGGGGGTCGGGTTCGAGCGGGTCGGCTGGTGCACGTTGTTGGGTCCTGAGGGACCAGGCTTCCTGTCAGGGGAGTGTCCGGATGGATGCTCTGCTGGGAGGGGTTGGGCCTACGGGTCCTTCGTTGGGCCATCTGAAGGCATGCCGGTTGGTGTGGTGGAGGGTGGTGCCGATCGTATGTTGAGAACTACACAGTGGACGCGAGCATCTTTAGATTCGCGTCATCCATGATCATTAGCCTTCGGGTTGGTGTGTTGTGGTGGCGTTGGATCGCAATTTTAATCTTTGTGGTCAAGTTTCTAAGAGCAAACGGTGGATGCCTTGGCATCTGGAGCCGAAGAAGGACGTAGAAATCTGCGATAAGCCTCGGGGAGCTGATAATCGAGCTGTGAGCCGAGGATTTCCGAATGGGGAAACCCCGCCAGGCGCTTTGTGACCTGGTGACTCCCGCCTGAATATATAGGGCGGGTAGAGGGAACGTGGGGAAGTGAAACATCTCAGTACCCACAGGAAGAGAAAACAACATGTGATTCCGTGAGTAGTGGCGAGCGAAAACGGATGAGGCTAAACCGATCATGTGTGATAGCCGGCGGGCGTTGCATGGTCGGGGTTGTGGGACACGTCGCTCAGTTCTGCCGGACTGGGGCGGTTACAGCGCATCATAGTCGAACTGGTTTGAAAGCCAGGCCGTAGTGGGTGCCAGCCCCGTAGACGAAATGGTGTTATGGCCGGATGTGTATCCCAAGTAGCACGGGGCCCGAGAAATCCCGTGTGAATCTGTCAGGACCACCTGATAAGCCTAAATACTCCCAGATGACCGATAGCGGACAAGTACCGTGAGGGAAAGGTGAAAAGTACCCCGGGAGGGGAGTGAAATAGTACCTGAAACCGTTTGCTTACAAACCGTCGGAGCCTCCTTTGTAGGGGTGACGGCGTGCCTTTTGAAGAATGAGCCTGCGAGTTAGCGATATGTGGCGAGGTTAACCCGTGTGGGGTAGCCGTAGCGAAAGCGAGTCTGAATAGGGCGATTCAGTCGCATGTCCTAGACCCGAAGCGAAGTGATCTATCCATGGCCAGGTTGAAGCGACGGTAAGACGTCGTGGAGGACCGAACCCACTTCAGTTGAAAATGGAGGGGATGAGCTGTGGATAGGGGTGAAAGGCCAATCAAACTTCGTGATAGCTGGTTCTCTCCGAAATGCATTTAGGTGCAGCGTTGCGTGTTTCTCGCCGGAGGTAGAGCTACTGGATGGCCGATGGGCCTCAACAGGTTACTGACGTCAGCCAAACTCCGAATGCCGGTGAGTGAGAGCGCAGCAGTGAGACGGTGGGGGATAAGCTTCATCGTCGAGAGGGAAACAACCCAGACTACCGACTAAGGCCCCTAAGCGTGTGCTAAGTGGGAAAGGATGTGGAGTTGCACAGACAACCAGGAGGTTGGCTTAGAAGCAGCCACCCTTGAAAGAGTGCGTAATAGCTCACTGGTCAAGTGATTCCGCGCCGACAATGTAACGGGGCTCAAGCACACCGCCGAAGTCGTAGATTTCGCACACTAGACAAGCCTTCGTGGTTCAGTCGTGCGGAGTGGTAGGAGAGCGTCGTGTGGCGAGTGAAGCGGCGGAGTGATCCAGCCGTGGACGCCACACGAGTGAGAATGCAGGCATGAGTAGCGAAAGACGGGTGAGAAACCCGTCCTCCGAAAGACCAAGGGTTCCAGGGCCAGGTTAATCCGCCCTGGGTAAGTCGGGACCTAAGGCGAGGCCGACAGGCGTAGTCGATGGACAACGGGTTGATATTCCCGTACCGGCGAACAACCGCCCAAGCTAATCCAGTGGTGCTAAGAGTCCTAACCCGGATTCTCCGGATCCCTTCGGGGTGATGGGAGCCGGTCTAACGCTCGACCCCATGCTGGTGCGGTTAGCGTATGAACAGGTGTGACGCAGGAAGGTAGCTGAGCCAGGCGATGGTATCCGTAAGGTGATCCTGGTGTAAGGATGTAGGGCTGACGATAGGCAAATCCGTCGTCTGTGTGCCTGAGATCCGATGCGTACCCGTAAGGGGAAATCAGTGATCCTATGCTGCCGAGAAAAGCATCGACGCGAGGTTGCAGCCGCCCGTACCCGAAACCGACTCAGGTGGTCAGGTAGAGAATACCAAGGAGATCGAGATAATCGTGGTTAAGGAACTCGGCAAAATGCCCCCGTAACTTCGGGAGAAGGGGGGCCGGATACGTGACCGGACTTGCTCCGTGAGCGTTGAAGGCCGCAGAGACCAGTGGGAAGCGACTGTTTACTAAAAACACAGGTCCGTGCGAAGTCGCAAGACGATGTATACGGACTGACGCCTGCCCGGTGCTGGAAGGTTAAGAGGAAGGGTCAGCCTCACGGCGAAGCTCTGAATTTAAGCCCCAGTAAACGGCGGTGGTAACTATAACCATCCTAAGGTAGCGAAATTCCTTGTCGGGTAAGTTCCGACCTGCACGAATGGCGTAACGACTTCCCAGCTGTCTCAACCGCGAACTCGGCGAAATTGCACTACGAGTAAAGATGCTCGTTACGCGCAGCAGGACGGAAAGACCCCGTGACCTTTACTACAGTTTGGTATTGGTGTTCGGAGTGGCTTGTGTAGGATAGGTGGGAGACTGTGAAGCGGGCACGCTAGTGTTCGTGGAGTCATTGTTGAAATACCACTCTGGTCACTTTGGATGTCTAACGTAGGACCCTGATCGGGTTCATGGACAGTGCCTGATGGGTAGTTTAACTGGGGCGGTTGCCTCCCAAAGAGTAACGGAGGCGCCCAAAGGTTCCCTCAACCTGGTTGGCAATCAGGTGGCGAGTGTAAGTGCACAAGGGAGCTTGACTGTGAGACTGACAGGTCGAGCAGGGACGAAAGTCGGGACTAGTGATCCGGCAGTGGCTTGTGGAAGCGCTGTCGCTCAACGGATAAAAGGTACCTCGGGGATAACAGGCTGATCTTGCCCAAGAGTCCATATCGACGGCATGGTTTGGCACCTCGATGTCGGCTCGTCGCATCCTGGGGCTGGAGTAGGTCCCAAGGGTTGGGCTGTTCGCCCATTAAAGCGGTACGCGAGCTGGGTTTAGAACGTCGTGAGACAGTTCGGTCCCTATCCGCTGCGCGCGTTGGAAATTTGAGAAGATCTATCCCTAGTACGAGAGGACCGGGATGGACGAACCTCTGGTGTGTCAGTTGTTCTGCCAAGGGCACCGCTGATTAGCTACGTTCGGACCGGATAACCGCTGAAAGCATCTAAGCGGGAAGCCGTCTTCGAGATGAGATTTCCATGCACCTTGAGTGTGAGAGGCTCCCAGCAGACTACTGGGTTGATAGGCCGGATGTGGAAGCGGGGACTAACGACCCGTGGAGCTGACCGGTACTAATAAGCCGAAGACTTGACACCAACTATTTCCCCATCTTCGGGTGGGGGCTCGCGTCCACTTTGTGGTTCCCGACAGACGATCGGGAATCAAACTGAACATCCGCTACGGCGGAGCAGTCTGAGACCAGGATCTGGTCGATGGTGTTCCGGTGGTCATAGCGAGAGGGAAACGCCCGGTCACATTCCGAACCCGGAAGCTAAGCCTCTCAGCGCCGATGGTACTGCAAGGGGGACCTTGTGGGAGAGTAGGACGCCGCCGGACTTACTTT
>JASCOJ010000185.1 GCA_029959645.1 Microbacteriaceae bacterium PS02332
CCCGATGACGCCGTGCGGGGGCGCCCGCCCCCCCGCCCGCGCGACGTGGCGGAGTGCGGCGGCGACGACGACCGCGCGGGCGGCGACGGGGGTGTCCGCCAGACCTGCGGCCGCGCGGACGAGGCCGTCCGGGTCGAGCAGGCTCCCCCGGACCCGGGTGTTCGGCCAGACGCCGTCCTGCAGGCCGAGCACCACGACGACGTCGCACTCGAGACCGACGGTCGCCGACGGGGTGAGGACCCGCACGCGGCCCGCCGTCCGGTCCGGCCCGATCGCGTCCTCGGGCACGTCCGCACTCCGGAGGTCGTCGACGAACACCCGCGCCGGTGCCTCCGGTGTGCGCTCGACGAAGCGCTTGGCGGCGGTGAAGAGCCCGACGACCGCGTCGAGGTGCCGGTCGGCCTCGGCAGCACCGACGCCCCCGGCGACCGACTGCGTGCGCCAGACACCGGCGAGGCCGCTCCGTTCCCAGAGGCCCCAGAGGAGCTCCTCGATGCTCCGGCCGGCCTCGGCGTCGGCGCGGGCCGCGGCGAGGCTCCGCGCGAGCCGGGTCGCCCGGCGGGCGAAGGCGGCGTCGATCGTGGCGAGCCGCTCCGGGGCGCCGAGGGCCTCGACCAGGAGTTCGTCGGACGTGCGGACGCCTCCGCCGGCCAGTTCCTCCCGTCGGAGCGCGAGCCGGAGCCGGCGCATGGCGAGGGTGTCGAGACCGCCGAGCGGACCGGTCGCGAACGCGGTCGCGAGCTCGGCGTCGAGCGGCACCACCCCGAGCGCGACCGCGGCCGCGTCGACGAGGGACCGGGAGGCGGTGTCGTCACCCGGGCGGGTCGGCGCGGCCCCCGCGGTCGCCGGGACCTCGGCGACGGACAGCGCCCGGACGAGTTCGGGGATCGCGCCGCCGCTGCGGGTGACCACGACCATCCGGTGCCACGGCACGCCGTCGAGCAGGCGGTGCTCGCGGAGCCGTCGGGCGACCGCCGCCACGAGTGCCGCGCGGCTCGGGGCCTCCAGGTGGAGCACCGCGTCCGGTCGTGCCTGGTCCGCGACGGCCGTCGCCGACCGCTGGCGACCGGCGGCCGCGGTGCCGATCCGCGCGGTGATGCCGCTGACGAGCGCGCGGACGGCGGGCGGGTGCCGGTGCACGGTGCCGAGCACGACCTCCCGGACGTCGGCGACGCCGAGGCGGGACCGGAGGCGTCCGAGGACGTCCGGGACCGCCCCGCGGAAGGCGGACGCGGCGATGTCCGGGTCACCGAACGCGACGATCTGCACACCCGTGCGCGCCAGGGCCCCGAGCAGGCCGATCTCGCCCTCGACGAGTTCCTGCGTGTCGTCCACGACGACGAGCCGGAGCGCGGCGACCGCGGGCGGGACCTCGCCGCGGAGGACGGCCGCCGTCGCGAAGGCGACGAGCTCCGCGGCGTCGAGGCTGGTGGCCCGGTACGCGGTGACGACCGCGCGGTACTCGTCGACGAAGTCGCCCACCGCACGCCACTCGGGTCGTCCGCCGGCGTCGCCGAGTCGGCGCATGTCGTCGGGCTCGATGCCGGCGGCGACGGCGCGCATCATGACGTCGCGGAGCGCGGTCCGGAACCCGGCGCGCTCGCGGACGACCGCCGTGATCGGATCCGGCCAGGCCGGACCCGTGCCGTCGACCTCGTGCCCGTCGAGGAGGTCCGCGAGGACCCGGTCCTGCTCGCCGCCGGTCAGGAGGGTCGGTGCCTCCTGACCCTGCTCGGCCGCGGCGAACGCGACGATCTGGAAGGCGAGGGCGTTGACCGTGCGGGCGAGGGCACCCGGCGTCACCCGCTCGACGGTCGCGGCGAGCCGGTCGCGGAGCGCGGTCGCGGCGACCCGGGCCGACGTCAGGGCGAGCACCGTGGCGTGGCCGTCCGGGCTGACCGCGTCCGGGCGGGCGGCGCGCTGTGCGACGAGGCGGGCGAGGGTCGACGTCTTGCCGGTGCCCGGGGCCCCCATGACCGCGGCGTGCACGTCGTCCGGCAGGTCGAGCACCGCCTGCTGCGCGGGGTCGGCCCGGAGTGCGCGCGACACCGACTCCGCGGCCGGCGCGGGCGTCAGGCTGGTCGGTGGCACGCTCGTACGGTACCGACCGCGGCCGACAGCCGAGCGGCCCCGCGCCGACCTGTGCGCCCGCGGCGAACGGCGGGAGCGCCGTCGGACCGCTCGGCTAGTGTGGCGACGTGGACATCAAGATCGGCATCATCAACAGCCCGCGTGAGATCGGTTTCGAGACGGCGCAGACCGCCGACGAGGTCGAGGCCGCGGTGTCCGAGGCGCTGACCTCCCAGGCGACGCACCTCTCCCTCAAGGACGACAAGGGCCGCCGGTTCATCGTCCCGGTGAACGCCCTGGCGTACGTCGAGGTCGGCGCCGAGGAGTCGCGCCGCGTCGGCTTCTTCGCCTGACCCTCCCGCCCGACGTGGAGCTCCTGTTCGCCGTCCTCGGCGGTGTCCTGCTCGGCGCGGTCGTCCACGTCGTGGTCCCCCTGCGGGGCAGCCGTGGCACGCTGCTGACGGCTGCCGTCGGCGGCATCGCAGCGGCCGTCCTCTGGGAGGCCCTGACGTGGGCCGGCTGGTCCCCGGGGGCGACCTGGATCTGGGTCGTCGCCCTGCTCGGGTCCGGCCTCGTCGCCGCCGCGGTGGCGTGGCTGCTCGGTCGGCGACGGGACGCCGCGGACACCGCGCACTACGAGCGTGTCGTCCGGGACGGCCGCCCCGCCGGCCAGCGCTGACCCCGCTGAACCGCTGACGGCGGTCCCGACCGCCGTCAGGCCGTCAGGCCGAGCGCGTCCATGCGCCGTGTGTGCGCCGCGATGAGTTCGGTCCAGACGGGCTCGAGGCGCTCCTGGTCCTCGCGCGCGTGCGACGCCAACGCCGACCGCGCGACGAGCAGGGTGTCCCCGACGAGCCGTCGGCCCCACATCGCGAGTCGGGACGCCACGAGCGGGTCCTCGTCGATGCGGGCCGTGAGTTCCTCGACGACCGCGGGCTCCTCCCGCGCGTCGAACACCGAGCGCAGCCGCTGCTGCACGTCGGCCGGCAGCGACCGGAGCAGGTTCGCGAACAGGTCGTTGAGGATGCCGGCCGTGACGTAGCCCGTGAGCATCGACTCGTACCAGTCGGCACCGCTCGTGCGCTCGAGGAACCGGTCGATCGGCTCCCGGTACGGCGCCATCAGGTCGGCGGGTTCGTGGCCGCTCCGCTGGATCTCGGCGACGATGGCGCGGTGCCGGTCGAGGGCCGTCGTCGCGAGCACGCCGGTGACGAGTCGCCCGGACAGCGTCGGCGCTCCGGCGCCCGCACGGCCCATCGTCTCGTAGAGCGAGAGCTGCAGGTACGCGGCCTGACCGAGGTAGACGTCGAGCTCGGGACTGACGTCGTCGAGCTGCAGCCGTTCGACGGTCGCACCCCGCGGCTTCCGCGAGGCGAGCCAGGCGGCGGCGAGCTGCGACGCACGCTTCCGGTTCCACCACGACACCACGGCTCCAGCATAGGGGCCGGGGACGAGGACCGACTCCCGCGCACGCCCCGGTAGACTGCTGGGGACTCCCGACAGGACAGAGTGACCATCTTGACTTTCTCAGACCTCAACATCGAGCAGGACATCGTCGATGCGCTCGCCGGCAAGGGCATCATCGAGCCCTTCCCGATCCAGGAGCAGACGATCCCGCTCGCCCTGACCGGCCAGGACATCATCGGTCAGGCGAAGACCGGTACCGGCAAGACCTTCGGGTTCGGCCTGCCGCTCATCCAGCGCATCGGCGCCGACCCCGGGCCCGGCGTGAAGGCGCTCGTCGTCGTCCCGACCCGTGAGCTCGCCGTCCAGGTCTCCGAGGACCTCGAGTCCGCGATGGTGAACCGCCCGACGAAGCTCGTGTCGATCTACGGCGGCAAGGCGTACGAGGGCCAGGTCGAGCAGCTGAAGGCCGGCGCGCAGATCGTCGTCGGCACGCCCGGCCGCCTCATCGACCTGCACCGCCAGCGCCTCCTCGACCTCTCGCACGTGCAGGAGATCGTCCTCGACGAGGCCGACCGCATGCTCGACCTCGGCTTCCTCTCGGACATCGAGCGCATCTTCCAGGCGGTCCCCGAGGTCCGGCACACGATGCTGTTCTCGGCGACGATGCCCGCGCCGATCGTCGCGCTCGCCCGCCGCTTCATGTCGCGCCCGGTGCACATCCGCGCGACGGACCCCGACGAGGGGCTGATGCAGGCGAACATCAAGCACGTCATCTACCGCGCGCACTCGCTCGACAAGGACGAGGTCATCGCCCGCATCCTGCAGGCCGAGGGTCGCGGCAAGACCGTCATCTTCACGCGCACGAAGCGCGCCGCCGCCCGCATCGTCGAGGAACTGAAGGACCGTGGCTTCAACGCCGCCGCCGTCCACGGCGACCTCAACCAGGAACAGCGCGAGCGCGCCATGGCCGCCTTCAAGGCCGGCAAGCGCGACGTGCTCATCGCGACCGACGTCGCCGCCCGCGGCATCGACGTGGACGACGTCACGCACGTCATCAACCACACGATCCCGGACGACCCGGACACCTACCTGCACCGCGCGGGCCGTACCGGCCGTGCCGGCAAGACCGGCATCGCGGTCACGTTCGTCGACTGGGACGACCTGCACAAGTGGACGCTCATCGACAAGGCGCTCGAGTTCGGCATCCCGGAGCCGGTCGAGACGTACTCGTCGTCGCCGCACCTCTTCACCGACCTGGACATCCCCGCGGGGACGCGGGGCCGTCTGCCCGGCGCCTCGGCACACGCCGCGAGCGCGGGCTCGACCTCGGAGCGCCCCGCGCGGTCCGAGCGATCGGACCGCCCCGAGCGCTCGGCCGGAGGCTCCGGCGCTGCGTCGGCCGGTCGGTCGCGGTCGCGCGGCCGCACCCGGACGGGAGGCTCCGAGGAGTCCGCCACGCAGCAGCCGTCCCGCGGGGGCGCGCGCACCGACTCGGCTCCCGACGCCGCCACGGACACCCTCGCACCCGAGCGTGACGACGCCGGGGTGTCCGCCGAGGGCACCGACGGCGCACCGAAGCGCCGCCGTCGCCGCCGCCGTCGCGGTGGCAGCGGTTCCGCCGAGGCGACCACCTCGACACCGCAGGGCAGCTCGGACGCCGAGTAAGGCCTCCAGACCGAAGGCCCCCGGGGGGGCGGGGCGGGGGCGTGGGGGGGCGGGGGCCGCGCCGGGCGGGCCCGGGGGG
>JASCOJ010000186.1 GCA_029959645.1 Microbacteriaceae bacterium PS02332
CGGCGGCCCGGCGGCCCGGCGGCCCGGCGGCCCGGCGCGCCCGGCGGCGTCAGACGCCCGCGGTCGGCCGCGGGGCGAGCGCCTGCACGATGCGGGCGCCGAGTTCGTCGGGTGCCGTCAACAGCGGCCAGTGCCCGGTCGGCAGGCCGGTGATCTCGAGCTCCTCGACCGCGACGAGCTCGGCGACCCACGCCTGGTGGTCCGCGACCATCGCGGCCAGGTCGTCGGGCGCGACCTCGCACGTGATGACCGTGGCCGGGATCCGGTGTCGGGCCGGGTCGGCGTAGTGGAACGGGTCGGAGGTCACGCGGGCGGGCTCCGGCACCGCCCGGCGCTCGAGGTCGGCCCGGTGCTCGTCGGTCATGTCCCGGACGGTCGGAGCGTCCCACACGTCCCAGCTCGGCAGCGGCACCCGGCCGTCCACAACGGGGAGCTCGTCGTTGACGCACCCGCCCTGCGGCCCGGGGAAGGTGTCGACGTACACGAGGTGGAGCACGCGGTCCGGTCGCTGGTCGGCCGCCATCGCGACCATCGGGCCTGCACCGGAGTGGCCGACGAGCACCACGGACTCGGGTGCGGCGTCGACGCGGGCCACGATGCCGGCGACCTGCTCGTCGAGCGTGTCGCCCGTGCGGGTCACCGCCTCGACGGTGTGCCCGGCGGCGCGGAGGACCCGCGCGACCCCGTCCCATGCGCTCGCGTCCAACCAGAAGCCCGGCACGAGGATGACGTACATGACCGGGAGGCTACGCGTCCCGCTGCGCCGCGGCCCGGCGGGTGCAGGCCGCGCACTGCCCGAAGACGTCGACCACGTGGCTGGCGTCGGTGAACCCGTGCGCGGCGGCCGTACTGCGCGCCCACTCCTCCACCGGGTCCGCCTGGATCTCGACCGTGAGTCCGCAGGTCCGGCAGATGAGGTGGTGGTGGTGCTCGCCGGTCGTGCATGCGCGGTACAGCGCCTCGCCGTCCTGCTGGAGCGCGTCCGCGGCCCCGTCGGTGGCCAGGTCGGCGAGCGCCCGGTACACGGTGGCGAGGCCGATCGTCGAACCGCCGTCGCGCAGGTGCGCGTGCAGCGCCTGTGCGCTGACGAACCCCTCGGTCTCGGAGAGCGCGCCGCGCACCGCTTCGCGCTGCCACGTGTTCCGTCGGGGCTTCTGCACCGCGTTCACGCGCGGACTCCTTCCGTCGGGGCTGCGGCCGGGAGGCCCGGCTCGCCTGGTTCGTGCTGCTCGCGGACCGCCACACGGTCGCGTCCGCGGCGCTCCTTGCGGGCGCCGATGACCCGGCAGACGACCCAGATCGCGAACGAGATGGTGGTGACGTACGGGCTGATCGGCAGGCCGCCGCCGAGTGCCAACAGGATGCCGCCGACCACCGACGTGACGGCGAACACGACCGAGAGCACCGGCACCAGCAGCGGGTTCACGGTGACGCGCAGGGCCGCGGCCGCCGGGGTGACGAGCAGCGAGAGCACGAGGAGCGCGCCGACGATCTGCACCGACACCGCGGTGGCGAGTCCGAGCACGAGCATGAACACGAGGCCGAGCGTCCGCACCGGGATGCCCGCGGCGGCAGCGACGTCGGGGTCGACGGAGGCGAACATGAGCGGACGCCAGACCACCAGGAGCGTGACGACGACGATCACGGCGATCACCACGAGGAACCCGAGCTGCGGGTTGTCGACCGAGACGATCTGCCCGGTGAGCAGCCCGAACTTGTTCGCCGCCCGGCCCTTGTACAGCGCGAGGCAGAGGATCCCGAGGCCGAGACCGAACGGCATGAGCACGGCGATGACCGAGTTGCGGTCGCGGGCACGGGAGCCGAGCAGCCCGATGAGCAACGCGGCGACCACCGACCCGACGAGCGACCCGGTGACCACGTTCACGCCGAGGAGCAGTGAGGCGCTCGCACCCGCGAAGGACAGCTCGCTGATGCCGTGCACCGCGAAGGGCATGTTCCGCGCGACGACGAAGGGGCCGATGAGCCCGCCGACGATGCCGAGCACCGCACCCGCGAGGATCGAGTTGCGGACGAGGACGACGAGCTCGCCGTAGTCCTGGAACGAGAAGACCGTCGACCAGATGTCCATCACAGCCGCCCTTCGCCGTGCGGGGTCGTGTGCGGGTCGGGCTCGCAGTGGTGGTGCCCGCCGCCGGTGGTGTCGTGTGCTTCGTTCGACCCGACGATGACGATGCGTCCCAGCGTGCGGACGACGTCGACGGGCGTGCCGTAGAGGTCGGAGAGGACGTCGGCGCGCAGCACCTCGTCGGGCGCACCGATCCGGAAGCGCCCGCCGGCGATGTAGAGGACCCGGTCGACGACGTCGAGGATCGGGTTCACGTCGTGCGTGACGAAGAGCACCGCGGCGCCCTGCTGACGGCGCTGGCGGTCGATGAGTTCGGTCACACCGCGCTGGTGCCGGAGGTCGAGCGAGATGAGGGGCTCGTCGCACAGGAGCAGTGCCGGGTCGGCGGCGATGGCCTGTCCGACGCGGGTCCGCTGCTGCTCGCCGCCGGAGAGCTCGGCGACCGGCGCGTCGGCGAACGCGGTCGCGCCGACCTCGTCGATGATCCGGTCGATGCGCTCGCGCTCGGTCCGGCGCTCCGGCCGGACCCCCCATCGGTGGCCGGTGACGCCCTGCGCGATCATGTCGCGGGCGCGCAGCGGCGTGCCCGACTCCATGAGCCGCTGCTGGGGGATGTACCCGATCCGCCGGTGCCCGCGACGGACGGGTTCGCCCAGGAAGGACATCGTGCCGCTGGTCAGGCGCTGCTGACCGAGCACGGTCCGGAGCAACGAGGTCTTCCCGGCGCCGTTCGGGCCGAGCACCGCGACGAACTCACCCGGGGCCACGTCGAGGTCGAGCCCGGACCACAGGGTGCGGGCACCGTAGGACAGTCCGGCGTCGCGGAGCTGCAGGACGTCGCCACCGCGTCGGTCTCCACTCGTCTCCACGAGACCCAATCCTCTCCCTTCCCGGCGCGTGTTCGTGACACGGGCCACCGGAACGGACGGGAGGCTCCCCACCAGCTGGTGAGGAACCTCCCGTCCGACGATCATCGCGCTACGCGACTACGCCTTCGTCAGGTCGTCGACCGAGGCCGCGGCGATCTCGTCCTCGGGCTCGCGACCCGGCGTCCGCAGGTTCCACTTCTTGATCACGAAGCTGAAGAGGAAGTAGTAGACGACCGCGTACCCGAGGCCGATCGGGATGAGCCAGATCGCCCCGTCCGCCTTGCCGAAGTTCAGGATGTAGTCGATCGCCCCGGCTGAGAACGAGAAGCCGTCGTGGATCCCGAGCGCGTTCACGAGGGCGAGCGACGTCCCGGTCAGGACCGCGTGGATGACGTAGAGCGGCCAGGCCACGAACATGAACGAGTACTCGAGCGGCTCGGTGATGCCGGTCACGAACGAGGTGAGCGCGGCGGAGAACATGATGCCGCCGACGAGCTTGCGCTGCGACGGGCGGGCGTTGCGCCAGATCGCCAGCGCACCGGCGGGCAGGGCGAACATCATGATCGGGAAGAAGCCGGTCTGGAAGATGCCGGCGGTCGGGTCGCCCGCGAGGAAGCGGGGGATGTCACCGGAGACGACGCCGTTCGGGCCGGTGAAGCTGCCGAGCTGGAACCACGGGAAGAAGTTGAGCAGCTGGTGCAGGCCGATCGGGATGAGCATGCGGTTCGCGAACCCGAAGACGCCGCCGCCGATGACGGGCTGCGCCGTGACCTGCTCACCGACCCAGGTGAGCCCGATGTCGAAGTACCGGTAGACGAAGGACATGAGCACGGCGATCACGAGGCCGGCACCGGCGGTGAGGATCGGCACGAGGCGGCGGCCGGAGAAGAACCCGAGGAAGTCGGGCATCTTCGTACGGTGGAACCGCGACCACAGGCCGGCGGCGACGAGACCCATCACGATGCCGCCGAGGACACCGAAGTTGATGGTGGCCTGGTTGCCGGCGGAGTCCTTGACGCCCACCAGGACGATCGGCGACATGGTCTTGAAGACCTCGTACATGACCATGTAGCCGACGACCGCGGCCAGCGCCGTGGTGCCGTCGGACTTCTTCGCCCACCCGATCGCGATGCCGACCGCGAAGAGCAGCGGCAGCCAGGTGAAGATCGCGTTGCCGGCGGCGCCGATGACGCTCGCGCCGGTCTCGAACCCGGGGATCGCGCCGAGGAGGTCCGGCTGGCCGATGCGGTTCAGGATGCCGGCCGCGGGCATGACCGCGATCGGGAGCAGCAGGCTCCGCCCGAGTCGCTGGGCGTTCGCGAAGACCTTGCTCTGCTTCTTGGGGGTCTTGTTCTCCGGGACGTCCGTGGCAGCAGCTGTGCTCATCGTCGGTTCCTCTCGTCGTCGGGTGGAGCACGTCGTGGGTGAGTTGAGTCGTCCAGCCGGCGCAGGTAGCCTCGGCGGTACCGCCAGGACCCGGTCCTGTCCGGTCATGACCAGCCCGTAGTCTCCGCGACCCGGGAGGGCGTGTCAACCCGATCGCGGGCCCCGTCACGAGGAGGAAACAATGGCTGACATCAAGGCCGCCGACATCATCGCCGCACTCGGCGGGGTCGACAACATCGAAGAGGTCGAGGGGTGCATCACGCGCCTCCGCGTCGAGGTCGAGGACGGCGACCTCGTCGACAAGGCCGCACTCCAGGCCGCGGGCGCCCAGGCCGTCGTCGGCGGCGGCACCGGCTGGCAGGTCATCGTCGGGACGGTCGCCGACAACCTCGCGCAGGACATCCAGGACGAGCTGTGACGACGGTCCGGACGCCGTTCGCGGGTCCGGTCGTCGCCCTCGCCGACGTGCCCGACCCGGTGTTCGCCGGGCAGCTCGTCGGCGCGGGCGTCGCGATCGACCCGTCGGCGGAGTCCGGCCCGGTCACGGCCGTCGCCCCGGTCGACGGCACGATCGTCAAGCTGCACCCGCACGCGTTCGCGCTGCAGGGCGCCGCGGGCACCGACGTCCTCGTGCACGTCGGCATCGACACGGTGAAGCTCGCGGGCGCGGGCTTCGAGCTCCTCGCCGCCGAGGGTGACACGGTCGCCGCCGGGGACCCGGTCGTGCGCTTCACCCCGTCGACGATCATCGCGGCCGGGTACTCGCCGGTCTGCCCGGTCGTCGTGCTCGGCTCCGCGCCGGACTCCGTCGCCCAGGACGCCGTCGGCACGACGGTCGCCGCCGGCGACCCGCTCTACACGGCCTGAC
>JASCOJ010000187.1 GCA_029959645.1 Microbacteriaceae bacterium PS02332
GCCCGACACCAGCTGGTGTCGGGCCTCCCGTCCGTCGTGGGTCGCGTCAGCTCAGCTGGTTCGCCTCGACCCAGGAGAGGTACTCCGGGCTGACCGTGCCGGTGACGTACTCGCCGGTGAAGCAGCTCATCTCGAGGTCGGTGACGTCCGAGCCCTCGATGATCGCGTCCCGCATGTCGCCGATCTCCTGGTAGATCAGGTGGTCGCTGCCGAGCACGCGGTTGATCTCCGGGATCTTCCGGTCGTGCGCGATCAGCTCGGCACGCGTCGGCATGTTGATGCCGTAGACGTGCGGGTACCGGACCGGGGGAGCGGCGCTCGTGAAGGTGACCTCGTTCGCACCGGCCGCGCGGGCCATCTCGACGATCTCCTTGCTCGTCGTGCCGCGCACGATCGAGTCGTCGACGATGAGGATGTTCTTGCCCTTGAACTCGGACGACATCGCGTTCAGCTTCTGCCGGACGCTCCGCTTGCGTTCCGCCTGGCCCGGCATGATGAACGTGCGGCCGACGTAGCGGTTCTTGTAGAAGCCCTCGCGGTACTCGATGCCGAGCTTCTGCGCGACCTGCATCGCCGCCGGACGGGACGAGTCCGGGATCGGCATGACGACGTCGATGTCCCCGGTCGGCGCGTACTGCTCGATCGTGTCGGCGAGGCGGTTGCCGAGGCGCAGGCGCGCGTCGTAGACCGAGATGCCGTTCATCACCGAGTCCGGACGGGCCAGGTAGACGTACTCGAACGCGCACGGCACCAGGCGCGGGTTCGCCGCGCACTGGCGGGCGTGCATCGTGCCGTCCATCTCGATGAACACCGCCTCGCCCGGGGCGATGTCGCGGACGATGTCGTAGCCACCGGACTCGAGCACGAGGGACTCGCTCGCGACGACCCACTCGCTCTTGCCCGCGTCGTCGAACTTGTGCCCGAGGATGAGCGGCCGGATGCCGAACGGGTCGCGGAAGGCGAGCAGGCCGTGCCCGGCGATCGTCGCGATCGTGGCGTAGGAGCCCTCGACGCGCTGGTGCACGCGCTCGACCGCGTCGAACACCTGCCCGGGGTCGAGGTCGGTGCCGCGCACCTGGCCCTGCAGCTCGTGCGCGAGGACGTTCACGAGCAGCTCGGTGTCCGAGCTCGTGTTGAGGTGCCGACGGTCGATGTCGAACAGCTCGCGCGTCAGCTCCCGCGTGTTCGTGAGGTTCCCGTTGTGCACGAGGACGATGCCGTACGGCGCGTTCACGTAGAACGGCTGGGCTTCCTCCTCGTTGCTCGCGACGCCCTTCGTGGCGTACCGCACGTGGCCGAGGCCCATCGTGCCGAGCAGGGACCGCATGTCACGGGTGCGGAAGGCCTCCCGGACGTGGCCACGCGTCTTGTGCATGTGGTGCACGCGACCCTCGACCGTGGCGATGCCCGTCGAGTCCTGTCCCCGGTGTTGCAGGAGGAGCAGGGCGTCGTAGATGGATTGGTTTGCTGGCCCCTGCGCAACGAGGCCGACGATGCCGCACATTCGCGGAGTGCTCCAGACCGTAGGATCGGGTGGTACCGAACAAGTCTGCCATGCCCCGCGGAGGACGACGTATGCCCAACCCCTACGCCGAGGCCGGCGTCGACACCGCTGCCGGTGACCTGGCCGTCGAGCTCATGAAGTCCGCCGTGTCGGCGACGCACAACGCCTCCGTGCTGGGCGGCGTCGGCGGGTTCGCGGGCCTCTACGACGTCTCGTTCCTGAAGGACTTCGAACGCCCGCTGCTCGCGACCTCGACCGACGGCGTCGGCACGAAGGTCGCCATCGCGCAGGCGATCGACAAGCACGACACCATCGGGCAGGACCTCGTCGGCATGGTCGTCGACGACATCGTCGTGGTCGGTGCGAAGCCGCTCTTCATGACCGACTACATCGCGTGCGGCCGGGTCGTGCCGAACCGGATCGCGGACATCGTCGCCGGCATCGCCCGCGGCTGTGCCGACACCGGCACCGCGCTCGTCGGCGGCGAGACCGCGGAGCACCCGGGCCTCCTCGGGCCGGACGACTACGACGTCGCCGGTGCGGCGGTCGGCGTGGTCGAGGCCTCGGCGCAGCTCGGCGCCCACCTCGTGCAGGACGGCGACGTCGTCCTCGCGATCCAGTCCTCGGGGCTGCACTCGAACGGGTACTCGCTCGTCCGGCACATCCTCGGCCAGCGCGGCATCGCCTACACCGACACGCTCCCCGAGCTCGGCGGCCTGGTGGGGGAGGCCCTGCTCGAGCCGACCCGGCTGTACACGTCCCCGTTGCTCGCGCTCCTCGACGCACACCCGGGCGCCGTGCACTCGCTCTCGCACGTCACCGGTGGTGGCATCGCCGCGAACCTGGCGCGCGTGCTGCCCGTCGGCTCCTGGGTCGAGGTCGACCGCTCCACCTGGCAGCCCCTCCCGGTGTTCCGGGTGCTCGCCGACCTGGCCGGGACCCGCATCGAGGACACCGAGGCGACCTGGAACCTCGGCATCGGCATGTTCGCCGTCGTCTCGGCCGCCGCGGCCACGGACGTCATCGAGACCCTCGGCGCGGCCGGGCTGCCGACGTGGCCCGTCGGCGAGGTCTCGACCACGGCCCGTGCGCTCGACGGCTTCGAGCAGGGCGCCAAGGGCGTCGACGGCGGCGCCGTCCGCCTGGTCGGGTCCTACGCGGGCTGACGCGCGCGGGCCTGGCCCGCCGCCCCGCCCGCCCTCCCGCCCGCCCCGCCCGCCCCGCCGCCGAGGTTCCAGAAACTGCCGCCCCCGACGTCGCGAGCCGGAAGTTCGTCGCACCTCGACGGCGTGCCGGCGGCATGTCGTGCGACCTCGGCGGCCGGCGGCCCGGTGTGCTCGGTGCCGCGGGGCCCCTGGCCTCGCGGCCTCGCCGAGGTTCCAGAAACTGCCGCCCCCGACGTCGTGAGCCGGCAGTTCGGCGTACCTCGACGGCGTGCCGGCGGCATGTCGTGCGACCTCGGCGGCGGGTGGCGCGGGTGTGCTCGGTGCCGCTGGGCCCCTGGGCTCGCGGCCTTGTCGAGGTTCCGGAAACTGCCGCCCCCGACGGCGCGAGCCGGCAGTTCGTCGTACCTCGACGGCGTGCCGACGGCATGTCGTGCGACCTCGGCGGCGGGCAGCGGGCGGCGGGTGTGCTCGGTGCCGCTGGGCCCCTGGCCTCGCGGCCTCGCCGAGGTTCCAGAGACTGCCGCCCCCGACGGCGCGAGCCGGCAGTTCGTCGTACCTCGACGGCGTGCCGACGGCATGTCGTGCGACCTCGGCGGCGGGCGGGCGCCCCGACGACGCGGCGGGGCCGTGCGTCCGCACCCCGGGCACGACGAAACGCCGCGCTGCCCGGAGGCAACGCGGCGTCTGCGCTCAGGTCACGCGGACTTGTTCTGGTCCTGCTGGGGCTCGAACCCGACGTCGTCCTCGTCGTCGTCCACAGCCCAACGGTCGGTGTAGTCGGGTTCGTCCGACTGCTGCGCGACGGAGAGTTCGCGTTCGAGAGCACCGTAGTTGGTGTCCGGGCTGAAGTACTTCAGCTCCCGGGCGACCTTGGTGTGCTTCGCCTTCTGACGGCCGCGCCCCATGCGTGACCCCCTCTGTGTCGGCTCGTGTCCGGTCTCGACGGGCGACGAGTCAACACCCGGAAGAACTGGACGGTTCGTGATTGGAAATCTGTCGACCACTTTACCATGTACCCCGATCCGGACTGCGCCTTCCGATGCGCGCCCACAGCAGAATCGATGGTGATGGACACCGCAGGAGAACATGCCCCCGTCGTCGTGGTCGGCGCCGGTCAGGCCGGGCTGTCGGTCGCATGGCACCTCGTCCGCGCCGGGCTGCGGCCGGGCGTCGACCTCGTGGTCCTCGATCGGGCACCGGACACCGGAGGCGCGTGGCAGTTCCGGTGGGAGGCCCTCCGCCTCGGCGACGCCCACCGCGTGCACGACCTGCCCGGCATGTCCGAGCTGGGCCTGCGTTTCGACGACGCCGACCGGACCCGGCCCGCCCGTGAGGTCGTCACCGACTACTACCGCGCGTACGAGGAGCACCTCGATCTCCAGGTCCGTCGCCCGGTGGCCGTCACGGCGGTGCAGCGGACCGGCGCGACCGCGACCGACGCGACCGCGACCGGCGCGGATGGGACGTCCGCGACCGGCGCGTCCGACGCGTCCGACGGTGGACGCCTGGCCCTGACGACCCGGGTCGTCGTGGCGGGGGAGAGCGGGCCTCCCGGCACCGACGGCGACCCGCGCACGATCACGACGCAGGCGCTCGTCAGCGCGACCGGGACGTGGGGCACACCGTTCGTCCCGACCTACCCGGGCCGCGAGGTCTTCCGCGGCCGCCAGCTCGACACCACCGGGTACCGCTCGGCCGCGGAGTTCGCCGGCCAGGACGTCGTGGTCGTCGGGGGCGGCACGAGCGCGATCGGGTTCCTGCTCGAACTCGAAGGCGTCGCCCGGTCGACGCGGTGGTTCACCCGGCGACCCGTGGTCTGGTCGCGCACCTCGGGGCTCGGCGTCGAGGCCGCGGTCGCCGCCGTCGCCGAGCAGGACCGCGCAGCCCGGGCCGGTGCCGCGCTGCCGAGCATCGTCAGCGGCACGGGCATCCCGGTCTCACCACGGATCCGACGCGGGCTCGACCGCGGGGTCCTGCGCGACGAACCGGTGTTCGTCCGGCTCGACGAGGACGGCGTGGTCACGGCCGACGGCGAGCACGTGCACGCCGACGCCGTGATCTGGGCGACCGGCTTCCGCGCGGACCTCCGGCACCTCGCGCCGCTGCACCTCCGGACCGCCGCCGGGGGCATCGCCGTCGAGGACGGCCGCGCCGTCGACGAGCCGCGCCTCTTCCTCGCCGGGTACGGGCCGCAGGCCTCGACGATCGGCGCGAACCGCGCCGGTCGACGCACTGCCCGTCAGGTGCTCGCGTTGCTGGCCGCCGACACGTCCGCCGGTCGCTCCTGACGGACGGGAGGCCCGACTCCCGTCCGCACCGGCACGCGCGCTCGTAGGCGTGTGACGCCGTCACCCGGCATGAGGGGGCGTCTCTGACGCGAGAGGCCGCCCGTGGCGCGAGAGGCCGGTGACGCGGCGCCGCGCCGACGTCCCGGCCCCCCCCCCCCCCCCCCGCGGGGGGCCGCAGGCGGGGGGGCGCGGCCCCCGCGCGCGCGCCGGCCGCGGGGGG
>JASCOJ010000188.1 GCA_029959645.1 Microbacteriaceae bacterium PS02332
CGCGCCGGAGATCCGGAGCGACCATGCGGCCGGGTCGATCGACGGCACCCGGAGCGCGGTGTCGATCCGGTAGAAGGCGGCGTTCGGCGTGACGTACGGCGTCACGCCGGTCACGTCGAGGGCCGCGCCGGCCGGCACCGGCGCGGCGCTGGTCGCGGGCTCCGGCAGCCGGACCGCCCGGCGGACGGCTGCCGCGGCCTGCATGGTCGCCGAGGCCGCCCGGGAGGCTCCACCCACCACGACGGCGACTGCCGCGCTGGTGATCGTCCAGCGCAGGAACGCCCGACGTGCGACGCGACCGGACCCGGCAGCGTCCCCGGTCGGGACCGCCGCCGCGGTCTCCCACGTCCGGAGACGCTGCAGCAGCAGCCGGAGGACGACGACGGCGGCGGCGATGCCCGCGAGGGTCGGTGCACCGTCGAGGGTGCCGCTGCCGGAGCGGGTGGTGACCGCGAGGAGGGCGAGAACGCCGCCCGCGGCGAAGACGAGGGCACCGAAGGGCGGACGGGCCCGCTCGAGCACGCCCGCACCGGCCGTGATGAGGAGCAGCAGGACGGTCATCAGCACGAAGAGCGCCGCCTTGTCCCCGGTGCCGAAGAGGCTGACCATGAGGTCCTTCGCACCCCGCGGCGCGAGGTCGATGACGGCCGACCCGACGGCCACGAGGGGGCTGCCGGCCCCGCCGAGCAGCAGCGCGCCGAGCTCGGACACGCCGAGGAAGGCCGACACGGCCACGACGCCGGCAGCGGCGGCGAGGAGACGCCGATGGGGGAGCAGCCGGGGATCGGGATCAGTCACGATCGGATGGTAGATCGGCGTGCTGGGAAGCGGGGACGGGTCCGGGGGACCGTCGGCAACGGCGGCCCTGCGGGTGCGGTGCTCGGGCCGCCTCCCGAGCCGTGGCAGGATCGCCGGTGTGCCGCACCGACCCGACGACGTCCGACCCGTCGGTCGCGGGGGACACCGTCACCGGTCACCCCTGCGGATGCTCATGGTCGCGCGGTGGGTCATCGTCGGGATCTGGGCAGCGCTCCTGACCGTCCGGGTCATCGTGGTGTCGCTGCACCCGGACGCTGACCTGACGGTGTTCGGCATCGCCGAGGGCGTGTCGATCGCCGCCGGCCTGGGCGTGATCGGGTTCGCGGTGCTGCGGGCCCGCTCCGTCCGACGACGGCACGCGGACGAGGCGCTGGCGCGCGCGATCCGCGGTGTGGACCCGACCGTGTGGATCGTCCCGGCGGCGCCCACCCCGGAACTCCGCGAGACCATCGCGGCGGTGCGACCAGACACCGAACTGCGCTCCCGGGTGACCTGGGCCTTCGGCGCGACCGAGGCCTCCCTGTGGGAACTCGACGGTCGACGGGCCACGCGGCTGCTCGTCGTCCGCTGGAGCCGGGTGATGCACGTCGGTCTCGAGGACCTGCCGGACCCGGACGGTCACGGATCCGCATGCGCCGTGGCGTTGCACCACGTGCGTCCCGACGACACCACCGCCGTCGCGACGTTCTTCGTCCGGACCGCGGCCGGGTCGGACCGGCTGCTCCGGCGGGGCCGGCGGCTCGACGACCTGCTCGCCCGACTCGCGCGCGAACGCATCATCGCCTGACCCGGGCCCGGTCGGGAGACCAGGCACCGGACCGGGCCCCGTGCGGCGACGGAGCCCGGTCGTCCGGCCGTCGGTCAGTGCGTCGACGGCTCCTGCTCGACCTCGCGCCGGTCGTCCTCCGACCACAGCGTGTGGAAGGTCCCGTCCTTGTCGACGCGCTGGTACGTGTGCGCACCGAAGAAGTCACGGAGGCCCTGGATCAGCGCGGCGGGCAGCCGCTCCGACGCGAGCGAGTCGAAGTAGGCGAGCGCCGACGAGAAGCCCGGCGCCGGGATGCCGGACGCAGCCGCGATGCCGACGATCCGGCGCCAGGCGGCTTCGCCCTCCTTGACGGCCTTCGCGAAGTACGGGTCGACCAGCAGCGACTCGAGCTCCGGGTTCTCGTCGTACGCCTCGACGATGCGGTTGAGGAACTGCGCACGGATGATGCAGCCGCCGCGCCAGATCTTCGCCATGTCACCGAGGTTGATGTCCCAGTCGAACTCCTTCGCACCGGCGATGATGAGGTCGAACCCCTGCGCGTACGCGACGACCTTCGACGCGTACAGCGCCGCGCGGACGTCGTCCTCGAACCCGTCGGGGACGTCACCGATCTCGGGACGGTCCGGGAAGGCCGCCTGCACCGCGGCGCGCTGCGTCGGCTTCGACGAGACGGCGCGGGCGAACACGGCCTCGCCGATGCCGGACACGGGGATGCCGAGCCCGACCGCGTTCTGCACGGTCCAGACGCCGGTGCCCTTCGACCCCGCTTCGTCGCGGATGACGTCGACCAGGGCCTTGCCGCTCTCGGGGTCGTGCTGCTTGAGCACCTCGCCGGTGATCTCGATGAGGTACGACTCGAGGTCACCCTCGTTCCACTCCTCGAACACCTGGACGAGGTCGTCGACCGAGTGCTTGCCGACCCGGCGGAGCAGGTCGTAGGACTCGGCGATCAGCTGCATGTCGGCGTACTCGATGCCGTTGTGCACCATCTTGACGAAGTGGCCGGCGCCGTCGGTGCCGACGTGGGTCACGCAGGGCTCGCCCTCGGCGACCGCGGCGATCGACTTGAGGATCGGCCCGAGGGTCTCCCACGCTTCGTCCGAGCCGCCGGGCATGATCGACGGCCCGTGCAGGGCGCCCTCCTCGCCGCCGGAGATGCCGGTACCGACGAAGTTCAGCCCCTTGTCGCGCAGCTCGCGCTCGCGACGGATCGTGTCGTGGAAGTTCGCGTTGCCGCCGTCGACGATGATGTCGCCCTCCTCGAACCGCTCGGCGAGCTGTCCGATGACGGCGTCGGTGCCCTTGCCGGCCTGCACCATGATGATCGCGGTGCGGGGCTTCGCGAGCGACGCGACGAAGCCGTCGATGTCCTCCGACGCGATGAAGCCGGCATCGCCGTGCTCCTGCATGAGCTCCTCGGTGCGGGCGTAGGTGCGGTTGTAGACCGCGACCGTGTTCCCCTCCCGCGACGCGAGGTTCCGCGCCAGGTTCGATCCCATGACGGCGAGGCCGACCACGCCGATGTTCGCCTGTCCGTTGTTGTCTGCCACGGTGCTCTCGTCTCCTTCGTTCGACGTCTCGAGCCAGAAGCTACCGACCCGGGGTCGAGCCTGCTCTCCTGTTCCGCCAACCTGTGCAGCAACCTCCCCGGCACTCCTACGGTGGAGGGATGAACGCCTCCTCCGTCCGCCCGCCCGTCATCGTGATGGGCGTCTCCGGCTCCGGCAAGTCCACCGTCGGCGAAGGCCTCACGAAGGCCCTCCAGGACCGCGGGGAGGCCGCCGAGTTCGTCGACGCCGACTCCCTGCACCCGGAGGCGAACAAGGAGAAGATGCGGCAGGGAACGCCGCTCACCGACGAGGACCGGTGGCCCTGGCTCGACGCCTGCACCGCGCGCATCGCCGAGGTCGAGGCGTCCGGCAAGCGCTGCGTGATGGCCAACTCGGCGCTGAAGCGGGTCTACCGGGACCGTTTGCGGTCGCAGGCGCCCGGGCTGTTCATCGCCTACCTCGACGGCACCCGCGAACTCATCGCGGAGCGCCAGTCGCACCGCCACCACGAGTACATGCCGAACTCGCTGCTCGACTCGCAGTTCGCGACGCTCGAGCGGCCGGGCGACGACGAGGCCGCCGCGGTCGTGCCGATCCGCGGTTCCGTGGACGACACCGTCGCGGCGGTCCTCGCCGTGCTGCCCTGAGCGTCGGTCCTACTTCCGGTTGAGCTCCGACCGGCGCGCCCGGTACTCCTCGGCGTCGATCTCACCGCGGGCGAACCGGTCGGCGAGCACCGACCGCGCGTCGGCGATCGCCCGTCCAGCGCCCCGGCGCAGCGCGCCGAACACGAGGGCGCCGACGACGAGGAGGAGCAGGACGACGGGGAACACGGGGAAGCCGTGCACCGGCGCTCCGCCGCCGTGCCAGTACGGAGCGGTGGCAGCGGCGGTGGTGGCAGCGAGGGTGGTGATCATGGGGACCTCCGAGGTCGGTGGTGGCGCCGCGGTCGCGACTCGTCAAGGCTGCCGGCCGGGAGGCCCGTCCCGCGTCCGCCGACGGAGCCGACTCCGGCCTGCTCCCGCGGGTGCGTCCCGTCCCTCCCTGCACAGTCGACTACTCCCACGGGCGTAGTCCACAGGCCCTCCCGGTGCGCGATGTCCGACGGGGAGGCCGACCGTAGGCTCGCTGCATGACCACGGACCCGCGCTCCGACGCCCTCCCGGCAGGCGCACGCCGCTTCGGCCGCGTGGGCCGCGTGCTGCCGGTGGCACTCGTGCAGGTCGTCGGCACGGTCCTCGCGTCGCGCTGGTCCGGCGGCGCCGGACCGGGCACGGCCGGTGGTCCGCCGTGGGCCCACCGACTGGGTGACGGGGTGGACCCGGTCGCCCTCGGGCCACTGGCGTGGACGCTCCTCGTGGTGGGTGTCCTCGTCCTGCCCGCACGGTGGCGCTGGCCGGTCGCGGTCCTCGCTGTGACCCTCGGGACCACGATCGGGTACGCGCTGGTCGTCAGTCCGCGGGGGCCGTTCGTCGCGGCGCTGACGATGGCGCTCGCGAACGCCTGGTTCCGCGGCCACCGCGTCCCGGTGTACGTCGCCGCGGCGGTGGCCCAGGTCGTCCTGCCGTCGGCGGACACCCTGACCGGACGAGCACCGTTCCCGACCCTGACGACGATGACGCTCTGCCTGGCGTGGCTGACCGTCACGATCGCGGTCACCGAACTCGTCCGGGTGCGGGTCGCCCGTGCTGCCGACGCTCGTCGCTCCCGGCTCGCGGCTGAGCAGCAGCGTGCCGGCGCCGAGCGGGTGCGCATCGCCCGCGAACTCCACGAC
>JASCOJ010000189.1 GCA_029959645.1 Microbacteriaceae bacterium PS02332
GGGGGCGGGGGGGGGGGGGCGGGGGCCGGCGGGCGCGCCCCGCCGCGGGGGGGGGGGGGGGGGGGGCCCCCCCCCCCCCCCGCGCCGTCGTGTGCTGGTCGGGCTCCTACTTGGTCGAGACCGTGAAGCCCTGCTGCTTGCCGTACTTCACGAGCGCCTGCTGCCAGGCCTCGAGGCCGGGCTCGAGCGCGGTGCCGTTCTGGTACGACTGGCCGACGGTGTCCGCGTAGATGCTGTTCGCGTAGACCTGGTACGGCAGGTAGGTGAAGTCGTTGTCCGACGCCTTGGACGCGTCGACGAGCACCTTGTTGATCTCCTGGCCGCCGAAGTACTCCGGCTTCTCGTTCAGGAACGCGCTCGACTCGAGGTCGGCGGTGGTGGACGGGAACCCGCCCGACTCCATGAAGACCTTCGTGGAGGCCGACGACGAGTTGAGCCACTTGAGGAAGCCCGCGGCGAGGGCCGGGTTCTTCGACTGCTTCATGACGACCTCGGCGCTGCCGCCGTTGTTCGCCGTCTGTGCCGTTCCGCCGTCGTAGGTCGGCATCGGCGCGACGCGCCAGTCACCCTTGGCGTCCGCGACGCTCGCCTCGAGGTTGCCGGGCATCCAGGCGCCGGTGAGCATCGTGGCGATCTGGCCGTTGCCGAGCTGCTTGTACCAGTCGTCGGTCCAGCCGACCGTCTTCGACAGCAGACCCTGCTCGACGAGCTCGTTCCAGGTCTTCGTCCACTTCTTCGTGCCCGCGTCCTGCAGGTTGATCGTCACCTTGTCGCCCTCGGTGGTGAACGGGGTGCCGCCGGCCTGGGCGATCATGCTCGTGGTGAATCCCGCGTCACCGGAGTCGGCGGCGAGGTACTTGTCCGGGGCGGCCGTGTGCAGCTTCTTCGCCGCGGCGACGTACTCGTCCCACGTGGTCGGGACGGCGATGCCGTACTGGTCGAAGACCTTCTTGTTGTAGAACATCGCCATGGGGCCGGAGTCCTGCGGGAGGCCGTAGACCTTCCCGTCGAGGTCGACCGAGTTCCAGGTGCTCTTCGCGAACTTGCTCTCGAGCGAGTCGAAACCGTAGCCCTTCAGGTCGAGCAGCGACTCGGACAGGGCGAACTGCGGGAGCGCGTAGTACTCGATCTGCGCGACGTCGGGAGCGCCCGAGCCGGCCTTGATCGTGTTCTGCAGCTTCGTGTACTGGTCGGCACCGGTGCCCGCGTTGACGAGCTTGACCTTCACCTTGGGGTAGGCCTTCTCGAACGCGGCGATCTGGTCCTTGGCGGAGGGGGTCCACGACCAGTAGGTCAGCGTGCCGCCCTGGTCGAGGGCCTTCTCGATGTCCGAAGCCGAGCCGCCCGAGCTGGAGCCGCCGGAGGCGCAGGCCGCGAGGGCGACGGCGGCGGTGACGCCGATGGCGAGGGCGCTGAGGCCCCGCCGGAGACGGTTGTGCATGGTGATGCCTTTCTTCACTTCTTCGTGGAGGGGGTGCTGACGGGGACGGAGGTCACTGCTTCACGGAGCCGGACGCCAGCCCGGACTGCCAGAAGCGCTGGAGGAAGAGGAACGCGACCACGATCGGGATGATCGTGAGGAGCGACCCGGTGACGACGAGGTTGTAGATCGGCTGCGCACCGGAGCCGGTGGCCTGCGCGTTCCACTGGTTGAGGCCGACCGTGAGGGGGTACCACTTCGGGTCGCTCAGCATGATGAGCGGCAGGAAGTAGTTGTTCCAGGTGGCGACGACCGCGAAGAGCAGGACCGTCACGACGCCGGGGGCGAGCAGGCGCAGCGCGATGGTGAAGAAGATCCGGAACTCGCCAGCGCCGTCCATGCGGGCCGCCTCGAGCAGCTCGCTCGGGATCGCGTCGACCGCGTACGTCCAGATCAGGTACAGGCCGAACGGGCTGATGAGCGAGGGCAGGATGATCGCCCACGGGGTGTTCGTCAGGCCGACCTGCGAGAAGAGCAGGAACGTCGGGACGGCGAGGGCGGTGCCGGGGATGGCCACGGCGCCGAGGACGACGGCGAACACCGCACGGCGGCCCGGGAACTGGAACTTCGCCATGCCGTAGCCCGCGACGGTCGCGAGCAGGGTCGCCCCGCCGGCACCGACGACGACGTAGAGCAGCGTGTTGCCGAGCCACTGCATGAAGATGCCGTCGTTGTAGGTGACGGTCTCGACGATGTTCTGCCAGAGGTTGAAGTCGCCGCCGAACCAGAGGCCGAACGTCGACAGCAGGGACGCCTGCGTCTTCGTGCTGTTCACGAGCAGGTAGAACAGCGGCGCGAACGAGTACACGACGAAGACGACCATGACCGCGGTCAGGATGCCGGAGCGCTTCACCTTGCGTCCGTCGACGGGTCGCTGGCGCTTCCGGGAGGCCCGGGGCGATCGTGCGCCCGGGTCGCGTTGCGTCGTGGTCGCCTCGGTGACGGTGAGGGGGGCGGGACCCTGCAGGGTGCTCATCGGTTCTCCTGTCGGGTGCCGCGGACCTGCACGACGTAGGCGATGACGGCGGTGATGACGCCCATGACGATCGCGACGGTGGCGGAGTAGTTGAACTGCTGCCCGCTGAAGGACAGCGAGTAGGCGTACATGTTCGGGGTGAAGGCGCTGCCGATGACGTTCGGGGCGAGCGTCTTGAGCAGGTTCGGCTCGTTGAAGAGCTGGAAGCTGCCGATGATCGAGAAGACCGTGGCGATGACGATGGAGCCGCGGAGGGCGGGGATCTTGATCGAGAACACGGTGCGGAGCGGGCCGGCGCCGTCGAGCTCGGCGGCCTCGTACAGCTCACCGGGCACGACGCGCAGGGCCGCGTAGAAGATCAGCATGTTGTAGCCGAGGAACTCCCAGGTCACCACGTTGCCGATCGAGGTCAGGACCCAGGTGGGGCTGAACGGCTGGAGCAGGTCGATGCCGAGCGCGTCGTTGGCCGCGCCGGTCAGCCCGAACTGGTTGCCGTAGATGAAGCCCCAGATGAGCGCCGCGACGACGCCGGGGACCGCGTACGGCAGGAACACGGCGATGCGGAAGAACGAGGTGCCCCAGAGTCGTGCGCTGTCGAGCGCGAGGGCGGCGACGAGCGCGAGGCCGAGCATGATCGGCACCTGGATGAGCAGGAAGAGCGCCACCCGGCCGAACCCGCCCCAGAACTTGGTGTCCTGGAACAGCTGGGCGTAGTTGGCGAACCAGACGAAGTGGTTGCCGCCGATGAGCTGGTCGCGGAAGAGGCTGAGCCAGAGCGCGTAGCCGATCGGGACGATGAGCATCGCGACGAGGACGACCACGAACGGGCCGACGAAGAGCCAGCCGGTCCAGCGGCCGCGGGGCTTCGAGCGACGGCGCGGGGCTGGCCCGGCGCCGTCGCGGCGCGGCGCGGCCTGGGGGCTGCGCGCGGTGAGCGAGCTCATGTGACTCCTTCGTCGTGTTCGGTGAGCCGTCGATGTGACCTCCGCGTGGACCGGGGTCACCGCGGATGTTGACGTCAACATCGAACGACGCGACCATAGCATGGCAACGTCAACATGGGCTAGCGTTCGGAGGCAGGACGAACTGCTGGGAGGGAGCACGGTGACCGTCGACACGAGTCCGGCCGCGCGCCGCGCACCGTCCCTCTCCGCCGTGGCCGAAGCCGCCGGGGTCTCCATGCAGACGGTCTCCCGCGTCGCCCGGGGGTTCGACAACGTCAGCCCGGACACCCGCGACCGGGTCCGCCGGGCGATGTCCGAGCTCGGCTACCGACCGAACCGGGCGGCACGGGCCCTGCGCTCCGGGCGGTTCCGCACGATCGGCGTGATCATGTTCACGCTCGCGTCGTTCGGCAACATGCGCACGCTCGAGGCGATCGCGGACGCAGCGGGTGCCGCCGACTTCACGATCACGCTGCTGCCGATGGCCTCACGCACCGAGGAGGGCGTCCGCTCCGCGTTCTCACGCCTGCACGAGCAGGCCGTCGACGGCGTGGTGATCATCATCGAGTCGCACGTCATCGACACCGCCGAGGTGGTCCTGCCGGACGGGGTGCCGATGGTGGTGGTGGACTCCACGGGCACGACCGAGCACCCGGCGATCGACACCGACCAGGCCGACGGCGCCCGACTCGCCACCCAGCACCTGCTCGACCTCGGCCACGAGACGGTCTGGCACGTCGCCGGGCCGGCGTCGTCGTACTCGGCGGCGCGGCGGCAGGCCGCCTGGGCGGCGACCCTCACCGCGGCCGGGCGGACCGTCCCGCCCGTGTTCGAGGGCGACTGGAACACGTCCTCCGGCTACCGCGCCGGCCTGTCGATCGCGGCCCGGCCGGAGATCACCGCCGTCTTCGCCGCGAACGACCAGACCGCGCTCGGGGTCCTCCGCGCGTGCCACGAACTCGGGCGTCCGGTGCCGTCGACGCTCAGCGTGGTCGGGTTCGACGACTCCCCCGAGTCCGACTCGTTCTGGCCGCCGCTGACCACGGTGCACCAGTCGTTCGACGAGGTCGGCCGCCGTGCCGTCGCCGCCCTGCTGACCCAGATCGAGGGCGGCACGGCCGGGACCGCCACGGACGTCGTCCCGGTGCGCCTCGTGGTGCGCGCGAGCTCGGCGGAACCGCCCGCACGCTGAGCGCCCCCGGCCGGATCTCGACGCGGGCGTGCCCGCATCGCCCGCACGGTCGGCGAGCCCCGTCGCAGACACGGCCGAGCGCGCCGTGACCGCCCTGGTCCGGGACGTCCGTGCCGGGGTCGGGCCGGGCCTCCCGGACGCGGCGGTGGGGTTCGGTCCTCCCCGGTACGCGCGTGGCGGGCAGGCGCAACACGCGGAGGCGGTCGGGGATCCCGACCGCCTCCGCGTCCACCCTCCTCCGCGGGGGGCCCCGGGGCCCCCCCGGGCCGCCCCGGGGCCGCGCCGACCCCCTCGCGAGCGCCGG
>JASCOJ010000018.1 GCA_029959645.1 Microbacteriaceae bacterium PS02332
GGGGGCCGGGCGGGGGGGGGCCGGCCGCGCGCCGGCCCCCCCCGGCGGCCCGGCGCCCCCGCGCGCCCCCCCCCCCCCGGGACGGGTCAGTTCGCCAGGTCGCGGCGGGCCGAGATCTTGCTGGGGAGCGACCACAGCTCGATGAAGCCCTTCGACAGCGACTGGTCGAAGGTGTCGCCGGTGTCGTACGTCGCGAGGTCGAAGTCGTAGAGGCTCTGCTCCGACTTGCGGCCCGTGACCGTCGCACGGCCGCCGTGCAGCTGCAGACGGATGTCGCCGGACACGTACTCCTGCGTGGAGTCGATGAAGGCGTCGAGGCTGCGCTTCAATCCACCGAACCAGAGGCCGTCGTAGACCAGGTCGGCCCACTCGGACTCGACGCCGCGCTTGTAGCGGTTGACGTCGCGCTCGAGGGTCAGGCTCTCGAGCTCCTCGTGCGCGGCGATGAGCGCCATCGCGGCCGGGGCCTCGTAGACCTCGCGCGACTTGATGCCGACCAGGCGGTCCTCGACGACGTCGATGCGGCCGACGCCGTGCTTGCCGGCGAGGGCGTTGAGCTCCTGCACGATGCGGAGGACGCTGAAGCGCTGCCCGTCGATCGCGACCGGGACGCCCTGCTCGAAGGTGATGACGACCTCGTCCGCGTCACGCGGCACCGACGGGTCCTGCGTGTAGGCGTACAGGTCCTCGATCGGCGGGTTCCACGGGTCCTCGAGGAACCCGGTCTCCACCGCGCGACCCCAGACGTTCTGGTCGATCGAGTACGGCGACTTCTTGCTCTGCAGGATCGGCAGGTCGTGCTCCTGCGCGTAGACGATGGCCTTGTCGCGGGTCAGCGCGAGGTCACGGACCGGGGCGACGCTGGTGAGGTCGGGCGCGATCGCGGCGACCGCGGCCTCGAAGCGGACCTGGTCGTTGCCCTTGCCGGTGCAACCGTGCGCGACGCTGTCCGCGCCGAGCTGCTTCGCCGTGGTGGCGAGGTGCTTGGCGATGAGCGGGCGGCTCAGGGCCGAGACCAGCGGGTAGCGCTTCTGGTAGAGCGCGTTCGCCTTGAGCGCGGGGACGAGGTAGTCGTCGGCGAACTCGTCCTTCGCGTCGACGACGATGGACTCCACCGCGCCGCAGTCGAGGGCGCGCTGGCGGATGGCGTCCATGTCCTCGCCACCCTGCCCGACGTCGACGGCCAGGGCCACGACCTCCTTGCCGGTGGCGTCCTTGAGCCAGCCGATCCCGACGGAGGTGTCGAGTCCTCCTGAGTACGCGAGTACGACGCGGTCTGCCATGGGTTCTCTCCTGTGTGGTGGTGGTCGTCAGTTGCCGCTGGTCGCCGCGTTCGCGGCGAGGAGCCAGGCGAGCAGGGCCTTCTGGGCGTGCAGGCGGTTCTCCGCCTCGTCCCAGATGATGCTGCGCGGTCCGTCGATGACCTCGGCGGTCACCTCGAAACCGCGGTCGGCGGGCAGGCAGTGCATGAACACGGCGTCGTCCGCGGCGTGCGCGAGGAGGTCGTCGTCGACGCGGTAGCCCGCGAAGGTGGCGAGGCGCTCCTGCTTCTCGTCCTCCTTGCCCATCGAGACCCACGTGTCGGTGACGACGACGTCGGCCCCGACGACCGCGGCGACCGGGTCGGTCACGACGAGCACGGACCCACCGGTCTCGGCGGCACGGTGCTCGGCGTCGGTCACGACCTGCGGCGCGGGCGAGAACTCGACCGGCGAGGCGACCCGCACGTGCATGCCGGCCGTCGCACACGCCAGCAGGTACGAGTGCGCCATGTTGCTCGCGCCGTCGCCGACGAACGCGATCGTCTGCCCGGCCAGGGCACCGCGGTGCTCACGGATGGTGAGCAGGTCGGCGAGGAGCTGGCACGGGTGGAAGTCGTCGGAGAGTGCGTTGACGACGGGGACCGTGGTGCTGGCGGCCATCTCCTCGAGCCCGGCCTGCGCGTAGGTGCGCCAGACGATCGCCGACACCATGCGCTCGAGCACACGGGCGGTGTCGGTCGGGGTCTCCTTGCCGCCGAGCTGGCTGTTCGCGGTCGAGATGATGAGCGGACTGCCGCCGAGGTCGCTGATGCCGACGTGGAAGGACACGCGCGTCCGGGTGGACGACTTGTCGAAGATGACGGCGACGCTCTGCGGACCGGCGAGCGGCTTCGCGCCCCAGCGGTCACGCTTCATCTCCACGGCGAGGTCCAGGATCGCGGACTGCTCGGCCTGGGTCAGGTCGTCGTCCCGGAGGAAGTGGCGGGTCATGCGGAGGTCTCCTGCTCGGCGCCGGCGACGGCCGCCATGCTCTGGCCGAGGATCGACAGGAAGGTGTCGATCTCGGCGTCGGACACGATGAGCGGGGGCGCGATGCGCAGGCTCGACTCGTTTGGTGCATTGATGATGAGGCCGCGCCGCAGCGCCTCGGCGGACACCGCCGCCGCGACGGGCTCGGCCAGCCCGACACCGACGAGCAGGCCGCTGCCACGGACCTCCTCGACGAGCGGGGACGCGAGGGCCGTGATGCCGTCCCGGATGCGCGCACCCTTCGTGACGGCACCCTCGACCAGGCCGGCTCGCTCGATCTCGGCGAGCACCGCGTTGGCGACGCGCGTCCCGAGCGGGTTGCCGCCGAAGGTCGACCCGTGCTGCCCGGCGGAGAACAGGTCGGATGCCCAGCCGAAGGTGACGAGTGCGCCGATCGGGAAGCCACCCGCGATGCCCTTGGCGACCGTGATCGCGTCGGGCGTGACGCCGGTGTTCTGGAACGCGAACCACGCGCCGGTCCGGCCGATGCCGGTCTGGATCTCGTCGAGGATGAGCAGTGCGCCGTGCTCCTCGGTCAGTCGACGCGCGGCCTGCAGGAAGCCCTCGGGCAGGTCGACCACGCCGGCCTCGCCCTTGATCGGCTCGAGGATGACGGCAGCGACGGTGTCGTCGATCGACCGCTCGAGCGCCTCGATCGAGGTCTCGACGTGCTCGACGCCGGCGATCATCGGCAGGAAGTCCTCCTGCAGCGCGGGCTTGCCGGTGAGCGCGAGCGCGCCCATCGTCCGGCCGTGGAACGCCTGCTGGAGGGCGATGACCTTCGTCTTCCGACCGTCGGCTCCGCGGTTGAGCCGCGCGAGCTTGAAGGCGGCCTCGTTCGCCTCGGCGCCGGAGTTGCCGAAGTACACGCGCCCGGCATCACCGGCACCGCTGATGCGCTTGAGGCGCTCGGCGAGTTCGAGCTGCGGCGGCGTCGCGAAGTAGTTCGAGACGTGCACGAGCTTGGCGGCCTGGTCGGTGATCGCCTCGACGAGCGCGGGGTGCGCGTGGCCGAGCGAGTTCACCGCGATGCCCGCGAGGAAGTCGAGGTACTCGTTGCCGTCCACGTCCCAGACGCGGCAGCCCTCGCCGCGCTCGAGCATGATCTTCGGCGGCGTCAGGGATCGCATGAGCGACGCCCCGAACCGGTCGTTCCAGGTTGCGGTCTGCGTCTCGGTGCTCACCGTGCGTTCCCTCTCTCGTCGTGCGTCGTCGTGCTGTCGTGCTTCGGTGGGGTCGCGGCCTCGCCGGCTGCCCGGCGGCCGATCTCCGCGTGCGTGTTCTCGTTCTCGGTCCGTCGGCTCGGGTCGGGGATGACCTCGGTGCCCGCACCACGGAGGGTGAACACCTCGAGGAGGATCGAGTGCGGGATCCGGCCGTCGATGATGGTCGCGCCACCCACCCCGCCGACCACGGCGTCGAGGCACGCGGTCATCTTCGGGATCATCCCGGACTCGAGCGACGGCAGGAGTTCGCGGAGCTCCTCGACCGCGATGAGGTCGATCACCGAGTCGCGGTCCGGCCAGTTCCGGTACAGCCCCGGGACGTCGGTCAGCATCATCAGCTTCGACGCGTTCAGGGCGATCGCGAGCGCGGCCGCCGCGGCGTCGGCGTTCACGTTGAGCGCCTGGCCGGGGTCGGCGTCGTCGATCGCGATGCTCGACACGACGGGGATGCGGTCGGCGCGGATCGCGGCGAGGACCCCGGACGGGTCGACGTGCGTGATGTCGCCGACGTGCCCGAGGTCGAAGTACTCGCCGTCGACGACGACGCCCTTCTGCTCGCCGGTGAACAGCGAGCCGCCGTCACCGAAGACGCCGACGCCGAGCCCGTCGCCGTGCTCGTTGATGAGGTCGACGATCTCGCGGTTCACCTCGCCGGCGAGGACGTCCCGGACCACGGTGATCGCCTCGGTCGTCGTCACGCGGTAGCCGCCGCGGAACTCGGACTGGATGCCCTGCTCCTTGAGCGCCGCGGAGATCTGCGGGCCGCCGCCGTGCACGACGACGGGGTGCAGGCCGGCGTAGCGCAGGTAGACCATGTCCTCGGCGAACGCGCGCTTGAGGTCCTCGTTCACCATCGCGTTGCCGCCGAACTTGACGACGACGATCTTGCCGGAGAACCGCTTCAGCCACGGCAGGGACTCGATGAGCGTCGCGGCCTTGACGGTCGCGAACTCGTGCTCTTCTTCCTTCGAGAGGATGTCGTCGGCCATCAGCTGGAGTACGCGCTGTTCTCGTGGACGTAGTCGTGCGTCAGGTCGTTCGTGAGGATCGTCGCCGTGGCGGACCCCACCCCGAGGTCGATGAGCACCCGGGTGTCCCGCGGCGTGAGGTCGACCTCGTCACTCGGGCGGTCGGGAGCGCCCGCGTGGCACACACGGACCCCGTTCATCGAGACGTCGACGGCGTACGGGTCGAACTCGGCGTCGGTCGTGCCGATCGCCGCGAGGACCCGGCCCCAGTTCGGGTCGTTGCCGAACACCGCTGCCTTGAAGAGGTTGTTCCGGGCGACGCTCCGCCCCACGGTGACCGCGTCGTCCTCGCTCACGGCGCCGACGACCTCGATCGCGATGTCGTGGCTCGCACCCTCGGCGTCCTGCTGGAGCTGCCGCGCGAGGTCGGCGCACACCGCGGTGACGGCCTCCTGGAAGCCCTCCGCGGGCGGCGTGACGCCGGACGCGCCGGACGACATGAGCACCACGGTGTCGTTCGTCGACATGCAGCCGTCCGAGTCGACCCGGTCGAAGGTGACGCGCGTGGCCGCCCGGAGCGAGCGGTCGAGGTCGTCGGCCGCGACGACCGCGTCGGTGGTGAGGACCACGAGCATCGTCGCCAGGCCGGGCGCGAGCATGCCGGCACCCTTCGCCATGCCGCCGACGGTCCAGCCGTCCTGCGTGTGCACCGCCTGCTTCGCTCGGGTGTCGGTCGTCATGATCGCGGTGGCGGCCGCCTGGCCCCCGTCCGCGGTGAGCGCCGCGCTCGCCAGGTCGACGCCGCGGAGCACGCCGTCCCGGAAGGTCTGGTCGCCGACGCCGATGAGGCCGGTTGAGCAGACCACGACGTCGCCGGCGCCGACGCCGAGGGCCTCCCCCACGGCCTCCGCCGTGAGGTGCGTGGTCTGGAAGCCGAACGGGCCGGTGAAGCAGTTCGCGCCGCCGGAGTTCAGGAACACGGCACGGGCGACGCCGTCACCGACGACCTGGCGCGACCAGATGACGGGGTGGGCCTGGGCGCGGTTGCTCGTGAAGACCGCGGCGACGGCGTCGTCGGGTCCGTCGTTGACGACGAGGGCGACGTCCGGCTTGCCGCTCGTCTTGAGACCGGCCGTGACGCCGGCCGCGCGGAACCCGGCGGCGGCGGTCACGCCCGTCGCGGGCTGCGAGGTCTGGGCGGGCTGCGTGTTCTGGTCGGTCACGGGGCGACTCCGTCCACGGTCAGGCCGAGGGTCTCGGGGAACCCGAGGGCGATGTTGGCGGACTGGATCGCCGCGCCGGCGGTGCCCTTCGCGAGGTTGTCGAGGGCGCTCACGGCGACGACCCGACCGGCGGCCTCGTCGACCGCGATCCCGACCAGGGCCGTGTTGGCCCCGACGGTGTCGGCGGTGCGGGGGAACTCCCCCTCGGGCAGGAGGTGCACGAACGGCTCGTCGGCGTAGGCCTGCTCCCAGGCGAGTCGCACGTCGCGCGCGGTGACGCCGGGCGCGAGCCGCGCCGTCGTCGTCGCGAGGATGCCGCGGGACATCGGCACGAGGACGGGCGTGAACGAGATCCGCACGTCCGCGGCTCCCGCGACCCGCAGGTTCTGCTGGATCTCCGGGACGTGCCGGTGTGACCCGCCGACGGCGTAGGCGCTGGCCGACCCCATGATCTCGGACGCGAGGTAGGTCGTGGCGAGCTTCTTGCCGGCGCCGCTCGGACCCACGCTGAGCACGGCGACGAGGTCGTCCGCCTCGACGAGTCCGGCGTGCACCCCGGGCTGGATGCCGAGCGTGACGGCGGTGACGTTGCACCCGGGGACCGCGATGCGCTTCGTCCCGACGAGCTCGGTCCGCTGCGTGCCCCGGGGCTGGATGTCGTCGACGTCACGCCACTCGTCGGCAGCGCCCGGTGCCGGTGCCGCGTGGAGCAGTTCCGGCAGTCCGTACGTCCACGCGCCGTGGTGCTCGCCGCCGTAGAAGGCCGCCCACGCGCGCTCGTCGGTGAGGCGGTGGTCCGCGCCACAGTCGACGACGAGGGTGTCGTCGTCGAGCTCGGCAGCGATCGCCCCGGACTGTCCGTGCGGCAGCGCGAGGAACACCACGTCGTGCCCACGGAGCTGCTCGGCGGTCGTCTCGACGAGGGTGAGGTGCGCCAGCGAGCGCAGGTGCGGCTGGGTCGCGACGAGCGGCTGCCCCGCGTTGGAGAACGCGGTCACCGTCCGCACGTCGAACTCGGGATGGGCGGCGAGGATGCGCAGCAGCTCACCACCCGCGTAGCCGCTGGCTCCCGCCACGGCGACGGATACGGACATGGGTTCCACCTTTGGTCGGACTGGTCGTCGAACGTCGGAGGCGGCGACCCCGGGCGGTGATCCGACGTGGATCAGTCGCGCAGGGTCGCCCCGAATCGCTCGCCGGCACGTCGGACGGCGCCGTCGCGGGCCTCGGAGGCCTCGGCAGCGGTCAGGGTGCGGTCCGTGGCGCGGAAGCGCAGGGCGAACGTCAGGGACTTCTGTCCCTCGTCCACGCCGGCACCCCGGTAGTCATCCACGAGGCGAGCATACTCCAACAGCGCTCCGGCGCCCTCGCGGACCACGTCGAGGACGTCCCCGGCCGGCACGTCGACGTCCACGACGAGCGAGAGGTCCTGCGTCGCCGCGGGGTACGTCACGATCGCGGCGACGTCGACCACGTCCGGTGCCGCGACGACGAGGGCGTCGAGGTCGAGCTCGAGCACGGCGACGACCCGCGGGAGGTCGGACTCGGCCGCGAGCTCCGGCAGCAGCTCCCCGGCGACGCCGACCACCGTGCCGTCGACGAGCAGTGCGGCAGCGCGCCCCGGGTGCAGCGACGGGTGGGTCGTCTGTGCGACGGTCAGGTCGACACCGACGGCCCACGCGACGGTCCGCGCGACGTCGAGAGCGTCGGCGACACCGTACGGCGCGGGCTGGACGCCCGGCTGCTTCAGGACCGCGGACCCGGTCAGCAGTGCGCTCACGTGGAACGGCTGCGCCGGGAGTGCGGCGTCGAGTGCGGCGAGGACCTCCGGCGTCGGGCGGGCGGCACCGACCGGCACCTCGGGGGTCCCGAGCGCGACGCCCTCGACGGGCAGGAACACGCGGGAGGTCTCGGACACGGCCACGTCGACCAGACCACGCGACAGGTTGCGCTTCGCGACGTCGACGAGGGCCGGCAGGCCACTGCGCCGCAGTCGGTTCAGTTCGCTGTCGAGGGCGTTCGCGAGCACCACGCTGGGGCCGCCGGTCGGGTCGATGCCCGGGTACGCGGCAGCGGTGGCAGCCGAAACGAACGGCGCCGTCACCACCTCGGTGAGCCCGGCGGCGGCCAGCGCCGCGGACACGCGACGGCGGGCCTGCTGCGGACCGGTGAGGCCGCGTCCGGGAGGCGCGACCGGCAGGATGCTCGGGATCCGACCGTAGCCGACGATCCGGGCGACCTCCTCGACCAGCGACACGTCGTCGACGAGGTCCGGACGCCAGGTGGGCGGCGTGACGGCGAGCACGTCGCCGTCGGACTCCACCGTCGCACCGAGGGCGCGGAGCGTCCCGATGACCTCGGACTCGGTGTACTCGACGCCGACGAGGGCGGCGGCCTTGCCGGGGCGCATGGTCACGACGGGCCGGGCGGCGGGGTCGACGAGCGTCGAACCGAGCGGGTCCGCGGTGCCGCCGGCGAGGTCGACCAGCAGCTCGACGGCGCGGGCTGCGGCGGCCTCGGCCACGAGCGGGTCGACGCCGCGCTCGAACCGGCGCGAGGCCTCGCTCGGGAGCTTGTGTCGACGAGCGGTGCGGGCGATCGAGACCTGGTCGAAGCGGGCGGCCTCGATGAGGACGTCGGTCGTGGCGTCGGTGATCTCCGTACGGGCGCCGCCCATGACACCGGCGAGGCCCACGGCCCCGTCGTCGTCGGCGATCACGAGGTCCTCGGCGTCGAGCCGGCGAGCGACCCCGTCGAGCGTGGTGAGTTGCTCGCCGGCAGACGCACGGCGGACGGTGAGGCCGCCCTGCACCGTGGCGAGGTCGTACCCGTGGAGCGGCTGCCCGAGTTCGAGCATGACGTAGTTCGTGACGTCGACCGGCAGCGAGATCGAGCGGATGCCCGCGAGCGTGAGGCGGGACACCATCTCCGGCGGTGTCGGCCGGGTCGCGTCGACGCCGCGGACGACCCGGGTGACGAACGTGCTCGCGCCGACGCGGCCGCGGATCGGAGCCTGGTCGTCGATGGTGACCCGGAAGCCGTCGCCGCTGCGGGGCGGAACGCGATCGGCGGGGTCGGAGAAGGTGGCTCCGGTGGCGAGTGCGTACTCGCGGGCGACCCCGCGCATGCTCATCGCGTAGCCGCGGTCCGGCGTCACGTTGATCTCCACCGCGGCGTCGTCGAGGCCGAGCAGCGCGATCGCGTCCGCGCCGACCTCCGGCTCGAGGCCGAGGTCGGCGAAGCGGAGGATGCCGTCGTGCTCGTCGCCGAGCCCGAGTTCGCGGGCGGAGGCGATCATGCCGTCGGACACGTGGCCGTACGTCTTGCGCGCGGCGATCGGGAACGGGCCGGGCAGCACGGCGCCCGGCAACGTGACCACGACCAGGTCGCCCACGTCGAAGTTGTGCGCGCCGCAGACGATGCCACGGGGCTCGGGCTCACCGACGTCCACCTGGCACCAGTTGATCGTCTTGCCGTTCTTCTGCGGCTCCGGGACACGTTCGAGGACCCGACCGACCACGACGGGCCCGCTCAGGTCGAAGGTGTGCACGGCTTCTTCCTCGAACCCGACCGACACGAGGGCCGCGTGCACGTGCTCGAGCGTGACGTCGTCGGGCAGGTCGACGGACTCGCCGAGCCAGCGGAGTGGGACGCGCATCAGACCACCGTTCCGAACTGCTGCGAGAAGCGGAGGTCGCCCTCGAGGAAGTCACGCATGTCGTTCAGGCCGTTGCGGAACTGCAGCGTCCGCTCGATGCCCATGCCGAACGCGAAGCCCTGGTACTCGTCCGGGTCGATGCCCGCGGCGCGCAGGACGTTCGGGTTGACCATCCCGCACCCGCCCCACTCGACCCAGCGCGGGCCACCCTTGGCGTTCGGCTGCCAGACGTCCATCTCGGCGCTCGGCTCGGTGAACGGGAAGTAGTTCGGGCGGAGACGTATCTGCGCCTCGGCGCCGAAGACCTGCCGGGCGAAGTGCTCGAGCGTGCCGCGGAGGTGCGCCATCGTCAGACCCTTGTCGATCGCGATGCCCTCGACCTGGGTGAAGACCGGCAGGTGGGTGGCGTCGAGCTCGTCGGCACGGTAGACCCGCCCCGGAGCGATCACGTAGAGGGGCAGCTCGCGGGACAGGAGCGAGCGGACCTGCACCGGCGACGTGTGCGTGCGCATCACCAGGTGCCGCTCGACCGGCTCGACGAAGAGCGTGTCGGCCATCGCCCGCGCGGGGTGGTCGGGGTCGAAGTTCAGCGCGTCGAAGTTGAACCACTCGTGCTCGAGCTCGGGGCCCTCAGCAACCTCCCACCCCATGCCGACGAAGACGTCCGCGACGGCCTCGTTGAGCAGGGACAGCGGGTGCCGGGAGCCCGGCGGGCGCCGGGTCGGCAGGGCGGTGACGTCGAGGCGCTCGGCGTCGAGACGCGCGCGCTCCTCGGCGACCGCCAGCTCGGACTCCTGCGCCGCGATCGCCTGGTTCACCCGGGCGCGGGCCTGGCCGACGAGCTTGCCGGCCGCGGCCTTCTGCTCGGGCGGGACGCTCCGCATCGACGCGTTCATCCGCGCCAACGTGGACTGCTCGCCGGTGTGCTCGTTCCGGGCCTGCTTCAGCTCGGCGACGGTCGTCGCGGCACCGACCGCGGCGAGGGCCGCGGCGACGGCGTCGGCGACGGCCGGTTCGCTGATCTCGAGGGGTTCTGACACGGGAACCAAGCCTACCGGCCGACGGGATACCGCCTCGTGTACCGGTCGGACGGGTGGACGAGCGCTGTCAGGCCCCGGCTGTGGAGGGACGGGTACGGTGCGCGAAGGCGCTCTCGTACAGGCAGACCGACGCGGCCGTCGCGAGGTTCATCGACTCGGCCTGCCCGTAGATCGGGACCTTCACGGCACGGTCGACGAGCGCGAGGTCCTCGGAGGTCAGGCCGCGCGCCTCGTTGCCGAAGACCCACGCCGTCGGCCCGTCGAGCAGGCCCTCCGCGCGGACGTCGGGCAGGTCGTCGCCGGACACGTCGGCCGCGAGCACGGTGTACCCGAGGCCGCGGGCACGCTCGACGGCGTCCGCGAGCGTCACACCGACCGAGACCGGGACGTGGAACAGCGACCCGGTGGTCGACCGCACGACCTTCGGGTTGTACGGGTCCACACTGCGCCCGGTGAGCACGACGGCGTCGGCACCGGCGGAGTCGGCGGCGCGGATGATCGTGCCGGCGTTGCCCGGGTCGCGGACCTCCTCGAGGATCGCGACCAGTCCCGGCAGGGGACGCGCACCAGCGGTGGCGTCGTCCGGGGTGCGGTCACCGTCGGGGCCGTCCTGGGCCTCCTGACCGTCCCCCGCCGCGGGGAAGACGTCCTTGACCGACGTCGGGAACTGCTGGCACACCGCGATCACGCCCTGGGGCGTCACCGTGTCGGCCATCGCGTCGAGCACCTGCTCCGTGACGAACCAGGTGTCGACCGGCGCGTCGTCGAGCCCGTAGCGCGCGGCCGCCGTCGGCGTCACGTAGAGCTCGCGGAGGAGCTCCGGACGGAACTCGATCGCCTCGCGCACCGCCTGCGGCCCCTCGAGCAGGAACAGGCCGGTCTCGGCACGGACGTCCTTCTTGGCGAGGGCGGCGACCGCCTTGACGCGGCCGGCACGGGGGTTCTCGAGGAGTTCGCTCACGGACACAGTCTAGGAACGACGAGACCCCCACTCCGAGCGGAGCGGGGGTCTCGTGGACACGGTGACGGAACTCAGGCAGCCTTCGGCGCCGAGGTGTCGGCCGGCAGCGCCTGCTTGGCAGTCGCGACGAGCGCCGTGAACGTCTCGGGGTTGTTCACCGCGAGGTCCGCGAGGATGCGACGGTCGACCTCGACGCCGGCCAGGTTCAGACCCTGGATGAGGCGGTTGTAGGTCAGGCCGTTCGCACGCGACGCGGCGTTGATGCGCTGGATCCACAGGCGACGGAACTCGCCCTTCTTGGCGTGGCGGTCCCGGTACGCGTAGACGAGGGAGTGGGTGACCTGCTCCTTGGCCTTGCGGTACAGGCGCGAACGCTGACCGCGGTAGCCCTCGGCGCGCTCGAGGATGACCCGGCGCTTCTTGGCGGCGTTGACCGCTCTCTTCACTCTTGCCATTGATCTGTTCCTTTACGTTCTGGGACGGCTCAGTGGCCGAGGAGCTTCTTGATGTTCTTGGCGTCGGACTTCGCGAGGACCTGGTCCTGGTTGAGGCGGGCCTTGCGCTTGGCCGACTTGACCTCGAGGTTGTGCCGCATACCGGCCTGCTGCTTCATGATCTTGCCGCTGCCGGTGATCTTGAAGCGCTTCTTCGACCCGGAGTGGGTCTTCTGCTTGGGCATGGGAGTGCCTTTCCGTGGGGTGGATGGGGACCGCGCCATCGCGGTCGGGAGGACTGCGCGGGTGGTCCGGGAGGACCTACTCGGCCGAGGCGTCGGCCGGAGCCTGTGCCGTCTCGTCCGGCTTCGCCTTCGCGGAGTGCTCGGTGGCCTTCCGCTCGGCCTTCTCGGCAGCGCGCTTCGCGTTCTGCTCGCCCTTGACGTCGGACTTGTTCTTGAGCGGCGCGATGATCATCGTCATGTTGCGGCCGTCCTGCGTGGGTCGCGACTCGACGACGCCGAACTCGGCGATCTCCTCGGCGAACTTGTGCAGGAGACGGACACCCTGCTCCGGGCGCGACTGCTCGCGACCGCGGAAGAGGATCATGGCCTTCACCTTGTCGCCACCGAGGAGGAAGCCCTCGGCGCGCTTGCGCTTGGTCTCGTAGTCGTGCACGTCGATCTTCAGGCGGAAGCGGACCTCTTTCAGGTCGGTGTTGACCTGGTTGCGGCGGGCTTCCTTGGCCTTCTGTGCGGCTTCGTACTTGAACTTGCCGTAGTCCATGATCTTGGCGACGGGCGGCTTCGCGTCCGGCGCGACCTCGACCAGATCCAGCTCTGCTTCCTGCGCGAGGCGCAGTGCGACGGCGATGGGGACAACGCCGACCTGCTCGCCCTGGGGACCGACGAGTCGGACCTCGGGGACGCGGATACGGTCGTTGGTACGGGGATCGGTGATGCGGAGCTCCTTCAATCAGGTGGTGGCCGTCCGGGGCTGATGCCCGGGACGACGGCACGAGAGAGGAGATCTGACGCACGGACGCTCGATCCGTTCGGCAGCGCCCGACACCGGTCCTTGCGGTCCGGCCGACCGGGTCACATCGAGGACGTGACGCCGGCGGGGCGATGGTGACCCGGTAGCCTGTGGTGCAGCCGCGGGTGGGAGGAACTCCTCTTTCGTGACGCTGCCGTTGCCCCCGGAGTGATCTGGGCGCGCGGACAGTGTCTGCCGTGGGCGAGTCTAGCAGAGGAGCACCGTGACCGACACCCCCGCCACCACCATGCCCGAGGGCGACGGCCCCGACGACGGGACCGAGGCCGCACGCGACATCGCCGAGGTGCCCGCGGTCGAGCTCATCAACACCGTCGCGGTGCACCTGCTCAGCGCCGCGGCCGTCAAGGTCGGGCTCGCGGACGACCCGGAACAGCAGACCGACCTCGACGAGGCGCGCAAGCTCATCACCGCGTTGGCCGGGCTCGTCACCGCGGCCGCGACCGAGATCGGCGATCACCACGCCCGGCCGCTGCGCGACGGACTCCGCTCGTTGCAGCTCGCGTTCCGCGAGGCGTCGGCCATCCCCGACGCGCCGGGCGCCGGGCCGGGCGAGAAGTACACGGGACCGGTCAACTAGGACCGAGTGACGCGGCGGGGCGCTCCCCGAGCTGGGTCTGCGCGGAGGAAGCCGTTCCGCGCGTAGGCGACTCTTTCACGCGTAGGCGGTCGGGATTTCCGACCACCTCCGCGCGATTCGCCTTCCTCCGCGCGATCCGACCGCCGACGCGCGATCCGACCCTGCACCGCGCAGATCTCAGGACGCGCGGGCGACCAGCCGAGCGACCGCCGCGACCGGGATGCCGACCCACGTCGGCCGGTTGCGCGCCTCGTACACGACCTCGTAGACCGCCTTGTCGAGCTCGAACGCGTCGAGCAGCGCCCGGTGCGACCGCAGGTCCGCCCCGCTCGCGCGGCCGTAGCCGTCGAGGAAGGCGTTCCGTGCCTCCTCGGCCCAGGAACCGGTGTCGACCGGGTCCTCGTCGTGCGCGAGCGCCCCGGCGACGTAGTCGAACGAGCGGAGCATGCCGGCGACGTCGCGGAGCGCCACGTCCGGGCGGGACCGCTCGGGCATCGGGCGGAGCGGCTCGCCCTCGAAGTCGAGGAACACCCAGCCGCGGGGCTCCGGTGCGGCCAGGACCTGTCCGAGGTGCAGGTCCCCGTGGATGCGCTGCAGGACCGGCCACGGGATCGTCGCTGCCCGGTCGTACACGGCGGCGATCGCGTCGGCGTGCTCGGCGATGTCGGGCACCTCCGAAGCCGCGGTGGCGAGACGACCGCGCATCGTCGCGACCGCAGCGTCCACCTGGTCGGGGCCGGCGGACTCGGTCGGCATCGCGTCGGCGAGGGTCGTGTGCACCTCGGCGAGCGCGGCACCGAGCCGGTCGGCGGCGTCGGCGAAGGACGCACCGGAGCGGGCGGCACCGAGCGCCACACGCCACGCGTCGTCGAGGCCGGGGAGGAACTCCTGCGCGAAGGCGAGGTGGCCGTGCGCGACGCCGTCGGGCTGCGCCGTGTCGGGCCACTCGCCGCGGAGGGCTCCGAACGTGCGCGGGACCCGGGCGGAGCCGGCTGCGGAGAGCGCTCGCTGCGTGGTGACGTCGGGGTTGTCGCCGTCGTGCAGCACGCGGAAGACCTTGGCGATGACGGTGCCGCTCTGCTCGGTCTCGCAGATGATCGAGGTGTTCGACTGCTCGCCGCTGAGCACACGGGCGCCGCGGACGGGACCGATGGCCTCGCCGTCCGCCTCGATGCGGCCGAGCAGCCACTGTGCGTAGGCCGGGTCGTGCGGGGCGTCGAGGTACAGCTCGCCGTCGAGGTCCGTCACGACCGCGGCGTCGAGGCCCGGCTCCGGCGCGCTGCGCACGGTGAGCGGCACCTGGTAGAGCACGGCGCCGGTGGGGGCGTCGTCGAGCAGGAAGAGGGTCCGGATGCCGACGCCGGCCACCTCGTCGGTCAGCTCCGACACGAGGGTCAGCGACGGGGTCCCGCCCTTCGCCGCGTACCAGCGCTGGCCGGCCATCCAGGGTCCGAGGGTCGTCAGCAGTCGGTCGGCGTGCGCGGCGTCGCTCATGCCGGGAACGCTACCCGTCGCGCCTGCACCGGTCCGCGGGATGTCCGGACCGGGCTGTACAACGTTGTAGGACTGCGTCAGCATGGAGGCATGAGCACGCTCCCCGGCACCGTCGCCGCCCCGTCCCTGCCCGTCGCCTCCCGTCAGGACGGCGAGTACCCGCGTCCCCAGATGCTCCGCTCCGCGTGGGCCGACCTCGACGGCACGTGGTCGTTCCGGCACGACGACGCCGGCACCGCGGACTGGTCCGCCGGGTTCGACGACGCGCGGGACATCACCGTGCCGTTCCCGCCGGAGTCGGTCGCGTCGGGCATCGACGAGCCGGGCTTCCACCCCGTCGTCTGGTACGCGCGGACCCTCACCCGTGCCGACCTCGAGGCCGCCGGACACGGCGACACCAGCCCGCGCGTGCTCCTGCACTTCGGCGCCGTCGACCACCGGGCCCGGGTCTGGGTCGACGGCCGCTTCGTCGGCGAGCACGAGGGCGGCCACACGCCGTTCTCCTTCGACGTCACGCACGCGCTGACCGGCGAGCCCGACGCCGTCCACACGCTCGTCGTCCGCGCCGAGGACGACCCGCACGACGTCACCCAGCCGCGCGGCAAGCAGGACTGGCACGAGGAGCCGCACGCGATCTGGTACCGCCGGACGACCGGCATCTGGCAGACCGTGTGGCTGGAGGCCGTGCCGACGACGGCGATCGCCGCGCTGCGGTGGACGAACACGGACCACGGCACGATGCGGCTGACGCTCCGGTTCGCCGGACCCGTCGCCGGGGGTGAGCGCGTCCGGGTGGCCCTGCGGTGGGAGGACGGCGCCGAGGACCTCGGGACGGTCGAGAGCACGGTCGGGGCCGGTGCCCGCGAACTCGACGTGCTCGTGCCGGTCGCCCGGCAGACGAACGGGCAGGCCGAGGACGAACTGCACTGGTCGCCGGAGCACCCGCGGCTGGTCGACGCCGTGGTCGGCCTGTCCTCCCCCGACGACATCCCGGTCGACGCGGTCGCCTCGTACTTCGGCCTCCGCACGGTCGGCATCGCTCGCGGACGCTTCCTGCTGAACGGGCAGCCGTACGACGTGCGCTCGGTCCTCAACCAGGGCTACTGGCCGGACTCGCACCTCGCCGCCCCCTCCCGTGCGGCGCTGCGCCGCGAGGTCGAGCTCATCAAGGAGCTCGGCTTCACCGCGGCCCGGAACCACCAGAAGATCGAGGACCCCCGCTTCCTGTTCTGGGCGGACAAGCTCGGCCTCCTCGTCTGGGGTGAGGCCCCGGGCGCCTACGCGTTCAGCCCGCGCGCGGTCCAGCGGCTGATGCGGGAGTGGATGGACGCCGTCGAGCGGGACGCCTCGCACCCGTCGATCGTCACCTGGGTCCCGGCGAACGAGTCGTGGGGCATCCAGCACGTCGCCGACGACCCGGCGCAGCAGGCCTACTCGCGGGCCCTCGCGGACGTGACCCGCGCGCTCGACCCGACGCGACCGGTCATCTCGAACGACGGGTGGGAGCACACCGCGAGCGACATCGTGACGGTGCACGACTACGAGGGCGACGGGGTCGTCCTCGGCCGGACCTACGCCGACGACGCGGCCCGGGCGCGCCTGCTCGCCGGGATGGGACCGGCCGGACACCGGATCCTCGTCGACGGGGCCGCCGACACCGGGCAGCCGGTGATGCTCACCGAGTTCGGCGGCGTGAACTACCAGCCGGGCGCGCAGCGCGAGGACGGCTGGGGCTACACCGCGGCCACGGACGGCGACGACTGGATCGCGCGGATCACCGGCCTCTACGACGGCATCCGGGCGAGCGCGTTCCTCGCCGGCTCCTGCTACACGCAGCTGACCGACACCATGCAGGAGACGAACGGCCTCCTCAACGCCGACCGCACCCCGAAGGTCCCGATCGAGCAGATCCGCCGCGCGGTCACCGGCCGCTGAGCGGTCGCGCTCGCCGACCAGCGAACGGACGGGAGGCCCGTGACCGACCGGTCACGGGCCTCCCGTCCGTTCCGCACCCGGGGGTGCGCCGACGCTACTGCGCGAGGAAGCGCAGGACCGCCTCGTTCCACTCGTCGCGGTGGGACGCGAGGACGCCGTGCGGGCCGCCCTCGATCACGTGCGTCTGCGCGTTCGGGATCGCCGCGGCGGTCCGCTTGCCCGACACCTCGAAGGGCACGATGCCGTCGGCGTCGCCGTGGATGACGAGCGTCGGGACGTCGACCTTCGTCAGGTCGTCGCGGAAGTCCGTCGTGGCGAAGGCCGCGGTGCAGTCGAGCGTGCCCTTCGGCGAGGCGAGTTCGGCGATCGCGAGGTCGTACGCGCGCTGGTCGTCGCTGACGAGGGGCTTGTGGGTCAGCGAGACCTTGCCGCCGGCGGTGTAGAACATGTCGACGAACTCGTGCAGGAACGCCGGGCGGTCGCCCGTGATGCCCTTCGCGAACCAGTCGGCGAGGTCCTGGTCGACGCCGCCCTCGGGGTTGTCGTCCGACTTCCAGAGGTACGGCGGGACGGCGCTGGCGAAGACGAGCTTCGCGACCTTGCCGGTGCCGTAGGTCGAGACGTAGCGGGCGAGCTCGCCGCCACCCATCGAGAACCCGATGAGCGTCACGTTGGTCAGGCCGAGCTCGGTGATGAGCTTGTCGAGGTCCGCGGCGAACGTGTCGTAGTCGTAGCCGTTCCACGGCTGCGACGACTGGCCGAACCCGCGACGGTCGTAGGCGATGACGCGGTGGCCCGCGGCGACGAGCGCCGGGACCTGGCCCTCCCACGAGCGGCCGGAGAGCGGCCAACCGTGGATGAGCACGACCGGGTCGCCGGTTCCGAAGTCGTCGTAGTGCAGGTCGATGTCGTGCCCGTTCTCGGCTCCGACGGTGATGAACGGCATGGTTCCTCCGTGTTCGTGGTGTCCAGGGATGACGCCGATGCAACGCCCCGGGTGCTGGACGGTCGCTGGACGCCGGTGCGCGGCACGGACAGGACGGCACATCTGCGAGGATCGGGCGGTGACCGACGTGGCGGAGACGACCCGGGCCTCCCTCCCGGAGCGCGCCCCACGGGTCCGCCGGACCCTCCGGGCCGTCCTGGAGGCCCGCTCCAGCGGGTGGACCGTCCCCCTGCTCCTGTGGCTGGGTTCCCGCGCCTTCAGCTCGCTGCTCCTCGGCACCGTGTACCTGCTCGCGACCACGAACGGGTGGGCGTTCGCGTCGCCGCGGCGGAACCCGTCCTTCGCGACCTTCTCCGGCTCGTGGGACGCGTCCTTCTACCGGACCATCGCCGAACACGGGTACCCGCAGGCGCTGCCCCTCGACGCCGCCGGGCACGTCCTGCCGAACGCCTGGGCGTTCCTGCCGGTCTTCCCCGCGCTGTGCCGCGCCCTGATGGACCTGACCGGGACGTCCTTCTGGGTCGCCGGGCTCGTCATCGCGCTCGGGTGCGGTGCGGGTGCCTGCGTCGCGCTGTATCGTCTGCTGCTCGCCGTGGCCGACGAACGCCGTGCGCGGTGGGGCACGGCGCTGTTCGCGTTCGCGCCGACGGGGTTCCTGCTCCAGGTCGCGTACGCGGAGAGCCTCTTCCTGCTGCTGCTCTTCGCCGCGCTGCTCGCCCTCGTCCGGCGGCGCTGGTGGCTCGTCGGGGTGCTCGGTACGGTCGCGGCCTTCACGAAGCCGGGCGTCCTCGCGCTCGCCGTCGCGCTCGCGGTGCACCTGCTCGTGCACTGGCGGTCGCTCCGTCGCCGGGAGCGCGTCGCCGTCACCGTGACCGGGCTCGTCGTCGCCGCCGCGGGACTGGCCTGGCCCGTGGTCGCCTCGGCCGTGACCCGACGACCGGGCGCCTACCTCGACACCGAGCTGTCGTGGTGGGTCGGGTTCGTCGGTCGCCAGCACTTCGTGCCGCTCACGCCCTGGTTCCGGATGGCGGGGACGTGGCTCGGGCCGATCGGGATCGTGCTCGTCCTCGCGGTCATCGGCATCGCGGTGTGGTTCGCGCTCCGGCGGGACGTGCGCGCGCTGGGCCCGGAGGTGCTCGGCTTCGCGGTGGCGTACGGCGCGTACCTCGTGGCGGTGTTCCTGCCGCAGCAGAGCCTGCCGCGGCTGCTCATGCCGCTCGCACCGGTGCTCGGGTCGGACGCGTTCGTGGGGACCCGCCGGAAGGCGTGGACGTGGCTGGTCATCGGTCTGTGCCTGCAGCCGGTCGCGGTCGTGCTGCTCTGGTTCCTCGGCTTCCCCTGACGCGTGACCGGCGCGCCCGTGGCGCGCGGGCTAGGCGTCGAAGGTGTGGAACCAGGCCGTGCCGCCCGGGTGCTGCACGGTGATCATCTCGTCGAGGTCGCGGTACGGGCCGTCCTGGTTGTGGCTCGCCGACTTGATCCGGATCGTGCCGTCGGACTCGGTGAACACCTCGGACACGACCGTGGTGTGGTCGGGCGACTGGTTGTGGTTCCAGTCGTAGAAGACGATGTCGCCGACCTTCACCTTGTCCCGCTCCTCGAGGGAACGCCGGGTGAGCCCGAACGTCGTCGCGTTCGCGGTCAACCACGGGTCCATGGTCGGGCAGTACGTCCACGTCGCCGAGTGCTCCGCCCCGGCGGCGCGGTTGTACCAGTCCGGGCGCTGCTTCCACCCACGCGCGATGAGCGTCTGGCTGACGTAGTTCGCGCAGTCGCCGCCGATCGGGTTCATCGTGCCGTACTCGGCCGTGTTGTAGTCCGACCAGTGCCGCATGGCGTACTCGAGCTGCCGGTCGACCGCGGTCAGCGCCGTGTACGCGAGGCTCGTCGTCGCGACGGCCGCACCGGCTGCGGGCGTGGGCGCCGCGGTCGGGGTGGGCGTGGCGTCCGCGGTGTCGTCCTGGGTGGTGCCCGCCTGTCCGTCGTTGGCCGCGCTGCCGTTGCCGCCCGAGGTCCGGTTCACGGAGGGGCTCGGTGCGATCTCGTCGGTGAACAGCGCCACGTCCGCGGTGCCCGCCGTGTACATCGCCTGGTGCGGCGCGGTGAAGGTGACCTTCCGTGCCGTCGCCCGGACGTCCCGTGCGGCGACCCCGCCGACCGTGACCCCGCGGACCGTCGCGAGGCCCGTGCCGGTGACCGTCACCGTGACCCCGCCGGCGAGCGGGACCTGCGCCGGCGACACGGCCGAGGCGGTCGCGCGCCCGGTGCCCGACGGGCCGGGGGCTCCGGCGCCTGCCGTCGCCGACCCGGACGGTCGGGTCGCGGTGCCGTCCGAGGAGCAGGCGGTGGCCACGAGCCCGATCCCGGCGATGCCGGCGAGGGACAGGAGCGAGCGGCGCGTGATCGGAGGAGTCATGACCGTCCCAGGGTAGGCGTTCCACCCGACACCGCGGCGGGAACCGCGCCGGGCGTCCGCTGTGCTCGTGCTCGTGCCCGGGACGACGAACGGCCCGGGTCCTGGTGGACCCGGGCCGTTCCGCTCGCCATGCTGCCTGGAGCAGCTCACGAGCACCCGTGGAGCTAAGGGGATTCGAACCCCTGACCTTCTCATTGCGAACGAGACGCGCTACCAACTGCGCCATAGCCCCGAGTGCTGCACCACAGTAGCACCACCCCGGCCGCGATCCGAAATCGGCGCCGTCCGGTCGGGCGTGCCGCTGCGGTCCCGGCAGCGGTCAGACGGCGCGCCGCCGCCGGAGGATCGCGTCGAGGTCGGTCTGCCCGTACGCGTCGTCGTCGATGACGCCCATGCCTGCCCACCGGCTCGGCGCGGCCGGGACGTCGGGCTCCTCCGCCGCGGAGGGAGCCGGTGCCGGGGGACGCCCGGTCGGAGCCGGCGCACCCGGTGCGCGCAACCCGAGCCGCTCGGCGAGCCGCCCCTGGTCGTGCGAGGAGAGCGCTGCGGCGGCCTCCTCGACGTCCGCGCGCATCCGCGACACCCGGGCGAGCGTGGGGTCGGTCTCCCCCGCACGCACCGCTGCCGCCTCGGCGTCCGCCTCGGCCTTCGCCGCGGCGACCCGCTCCCGCAGGCGCGCGGCGAGCTCCGCCGAGGTCTCCGGGGACGGCGCGGGTCGAGCCGGACGTTGCACGTACAGCGGCTTCGGGACCGGCCCGGGCGTCCAGGTGCGGTCCACGGCCGGCGCCTCCGGCTCCGCGACGGGGAGCGGCGGAGCCGGGTCGGTCCAGGTCGTCGCCGGACGGGAGGCCGGGGTCCGGGCCGGCGCCACGGCCGCGGTCCGCGCCTTCCGCGCCTGGGCGACCTGGTGCAGCTGGGCGAGGACAGCGGCGGACCCACCGGCGGCCACGAGTCCGGCGACCGCGAGCAGCCAGGCGCCCGGTGCCGCGACGAGCACCACGACCGCGAGGACGAGCCCGGCGGTCCCGAGCACGGTCGCGCCGAGGCGCGAACGTCGCATCCGCATGGCGGTGAGCGCGGGCACCGACGACGCCCGCTCGAGCACGGGTGCCTGCTCGGCCAGCCGACGGGTGATCTCACGCTGCCGGGCGGCTTCGTGCGCGCGGACGATGGCGGCGCGCTTGGCCTCCTCCGACCGGGCGACCCGCTGCGCCTCGGCGAGCGATCGCGCGTTCATCTCGACGCGCACCTCGTCCGGGAGCTCCGCGGTCTGCGCGAGGATCCGGAGGGTCTGCTGGAGCCGGATGGCGTTCCGCTCGGTCGCCAGGTACTGCCGACGCGCTGCCCACGCGGGCATCAGGTACACGACCCAGAGCACCGCCGCCACGAGCAGCACGACGCCGCCGCCCCAGGTCCCGATTCCCATGGGGCAACGGTAGGGGTGCGAGCGAGTCCGGCAGCCCATTGCCGGGAGCGTGTCGAGCGAGTCGTGGGCGAACCCGTCACGTGGGTCGGGCCTCCAGGCCGGGCACCGACCGGAGGTCGGCTGCTGTGGCTCAGCGGCGCGGCGAGACGGCGACGGGGGTGGCCGCCTCCTCGTGCGCGGCCGGCGGGACGACCCCGGTGCCGGCCGGGACACGGCCCTGCACCCAGCGGTCGAGGACGCCCTCGCGGACCTCCTCCGCGACCAGGCCGAAGCAGAAGTGGTCGCGCCAGTCGCCGTTGATGTGGATGTACCGGCGGCGCAGCCCCTCGTACCGGAAGCCGAGCTTCTCGACGACGCGGAGGCTCGGGCCGTTCTCGGGCCGGATGCAGATCTCGAGGCGGTGGATCCCGACGACGCGGAAGCAGTGGTCGGTCGCCAGCGCCACGGCGGTCGGGGTGACGTTGTGCCCGGCGGCGTCCTCGACGACCCAGTAGCCGATCGAGGCGCTCGCGAGCGAGCCGTACGTGATGCCGGACACGTTGAGCTGACCGACGAACCGGCCGTCGAGCTCCATCGCGAACGGGAGGCCCAAGCCGGCCCGGGCGTTCGCCTGCAGGGCCCGGATGCTCCCCCGCACGTCGGACGAGACGTGGCCGGAGGGGCTCGTCGCCTCCCAGGTGCGCAGCCACGACCGGTTGCCGGCGAGGGCCTGGTCGAGGTCACGTGCGTCGCGGAGTCGGAGCGGGCGGATGGTGACCCGCCCGTGGGACAGGGTCGGGATCGTCGTCATCGCTCAGGTTCCTCCGGGAGCCCGCTCCGGTGCGGGGCGGGGGTCCCGCTCGGCTCCGGGACACCGGGGCCGATCGGGATGGGTCGACTCATTCGCCCGCGTTGAACTCCTTGAGCCACGACTTGAGGTCGGGGCCGAGGTCCTCGCGGTCCGAGGCGAGCTGCACGATCGCCTTGATGTAGTCGAGTTTGTCACCGGTGTCGTAGCGACGTCCACGGAACACGACGCCGTACACGCCTCCTGTCCATTCCTCGGCGCTCGCCATCTTCATGAGCGCGTCGGTGAGCTGGATCTCGCCGCCCTTGCCCGGCTCCTGCTTCTCGAGGACGTCGAAGACCTCGGGGCGGATCACGTAGCGGCCGATGATGGCGAGGTTCGACGGGGCTTCGCCCTGCGCCGGCTTCTCGACCAGGCCGGTGATCTTCACGACGTCGTCGGTGTCGGTCGGCTCGACCGTCGCGATGCCGTAGAGGTGGGTCTGGGACTCCGGGACCTCGAGCAGGGCCACGACGGTGGCGTTCTTCAGCCCCTGGACCTCGATCATGCGCTTCAGCAGCGGGTCGCGGGCGTCGATGATGTCGTCGCCGAGGAGCACGGCGAACGGCTCGCGGCCGACGTGCATCTTCGCGCGGAGCACCGCGTGGCCGAGGCCGAGCGGGTCGCCCTGACGGACGTAGTGCATGTCCGCGAGGTCCGTCGACTGGTTGACCTTCTGGAGCTTCTCGTGGTCACCCTTCTTCCGGAGGGTCTCCTCGAGCTCCGACACGTGGTCGAAGTGGTTCTCGAGCGCGTTCTTGTTGCGCCCCGTGATCATGAGGACGTCCGTGAGGCCGGCGTCGACCGCTTCCTCGACGACGTACTGGATCGCCGGCTTGTCGACGACCGGGAGCATCTCCTTCGGCATCGCCTTGGTCGCGGGGAGGAAACGCGTGCCCAGGCCTGCGGCCGGGATCACTGCCTTCGAAATCTGGAAGCCCATGGAGCGACCGTATCCGATGACGCCCGCACAGGCATGTCGTCGGAACGGCGGACACGCATCCTGGCGGAGTCCCGCATCTTCCCCGCTCGGTATCATCGCGGGCATGACCGCCGACCTCGGGAACGAGAAGCGAGCCCTGCGCGCCGAACTCCGGCAGCGGCGGCGTACCCGGACCACGACGGAACGCGACCTCGACAGCGCCGAGCTCACGACGACGCTGCAGCGTTTCGTCCAGGAACGGCAGGTCGAGTCGCTCGCGCTCTACCTGTCCGCGCCGGACGAACCGAACGTCCGTCCGTTCCTGAACTGGGCCTTCGAGCACGGCGTCCGGGTCCTGCTGCCCGTCACGCGCGAGGACGGTCTGCTCGACTGGGCGGTCGGCGACGGGAGCTCGGAGCGGGAGGGCCTCGCGGGCCTGCCCGAGGTCGTCGGCGAGGTGCTGTCCCCGCTCGCGATCAACGACGTGGACGCGATCCTCGCCCCGGCCGCGGCGGTCGGGCACGACGGCGTCCGGATGGGCTGGGGGCGTGGGTACTACGACAAGACCCTCGGGTCCATGGCGAAGCGACCGCCCGTCTATGCTGTGATCTTCGACGCGGAGTACCTCGACGAGGTCCCGCGCGAACCCCACGACGAACCCGTGGACGGCATCATCACGCCGTCGCGCATCATCACGTTCCGGAGCTGACGTGCCCACCTACTCGTACCGCTGCACCGAGTGCGGCAACGCGTTCGACGTCAAGCAGTCGTTCTCCGATGACGCCCTCACCGAGTGCCCGGTGTGCGGCGGCGTCCTCCGCAAGGTGTTCTCGCCGGTCGGCGTGACCTTCAACGGCGGCGGCTTCTACCGCACCGACTCGCGCCCGAAGCCCGCGGGTGAGAGCGGCGGCAGCAGCAGCAGCAGCGAGTCGAAGCCGGCTGCCGCGTCGACGCCGAAGCCGAGCACCGGCGGGTCGGGGTCGTCCGGGTCGGGGTCGTCCGGGTCAGGGTCGTCCGGGTCAGGGTCGTCCGGGTCGGGGTCGTCCGGGTCCTGACGCCCGTTCCCCGTCCTCGGTAGGTTGAGGCGTCCGCCGTCCGGCGGCGTCCCCGACCAGCAGAGGAGAGTCCGTGAAGGGCTTCAGGGAGTTCCTGCTCCGCGGCAACGTCATCGACCTGGCCGTCGCCGTCGTGATCGGCGCCGCGTTCACCGCCATCGTCACGACCATCGTCAAGGCGCTCATCAACCCGCTGATCGGTGCGGTGTTCAACGCGTCGAGCCTCGACAAGGCGCTGGTCATCGCGATCCCGACCGTCTCCGGCGGATCGACGAAGCTGCTCTTCGGCGCGGTCATCGGCGCCGTCGTCAACTTCGTGATCGTCGCGGCCGTCGTGTACTTCGTGCTCGTCGTGCCGGTGAACCGCCTCAAGCGGATCGCCTTCGACCGGATGAAGCAGAACACCGAGCAGCCGCCGCAGGACGTCCCGCCGACCGATGTCGAGGTCCTCCTCGAGATCCGCGACCTGCTCCGCACCCAGCAGGGTGGCCCGGCTGGCGGTGGTGCCCACGTCGCCCCCTCCGCAGCACCGGAAGGTCCGGGGATCACCGGCACGACGAAGCTGTAGCGCCGCGGAGCACCGGGGGCGGGTCAGGCGGGAGCGCGGTCCGCCCGGTGCTTGCGGGACATCCCGGCGGCGTACTGGGCGCCGGCGAGCACGTGACCGACGGTGCCGAGCCAGACCAGCACGAGGGCGACGACCCGGATCCAGTCCTGCCCCGCGGCGACCGACGTCGACGAGAACAGCAGCACCGGGAGCCCGACGAACAGCAGCGCCGAGCGGATCTTGCCGGTCCAGGTCACCCGGAGGTCGGGACTCCCCCGGAACCAGGCGCTCGACAGCAGCACGAGCACGAGGTCGACCGCCACGACGACCGCGACGACGATCCACGGCAGCAGGTCGACGAGCACGAGCGACAGCACGATGGCGATGATCGCCAGGCGGTCGGCGACCGGGTCGAGTGCCTTCCCGAGCGCCGACTCCTGGTGGAGCCGTCGTGCCAGGAAGCCGTCCGCCCAGTCGCTCACGCCGAGGACGACGAGCGAGACGAGCGCCCATCCCGGGTGCCCCGCGACGACGAGCGCGACGTACACCGGGATGAGGACGAAGCGCACCGCGGTGATGGCGTTCGGCCACGTCTGCCAGTCGGGGCGCGTCCGCTGCGAGGGGAGGGTCATGCCGCGCTTCCGTTCGGGTGTCGGGTGCCCAGCCTACCGAACCGGTCCTGGCGCACCGGTCGGCGTCGGGTCAGCCCCAGTGCGGTGGCCGGTCGCGGAGCAGGCGGTCGTCGTTCTCCCCCGCGCCGTGCCGTGCCGGCTCCGGTGCGGGCGTCGGGTCGGAACCCGGCACCGCGGCGGTGGTGACCCGCCTGCCGGAGCGGGTCGGGCCTCCCGTCCGGCGCGGCTCGGCCGCATCGTCGGACTCGCGCGCGCCTGCGGGCGCCGTGGACACTGCACCGGCGTCCGCGTGGGCCGTCGGGCTCGCCGGCTCGGCCTCCGCCGGACGGGAGGCCCGCCCCGCGTCCACACGCGACCACGCGCCGACGAGCTGGTCGGTCCCCGGCGTGACCGGCCCGGCCGGACGTGCCGCGCGGCGACTCATCGCCGTGCGGCCCGGACGCCGGACCGCAGCGTCAGCGACCGCGAGGTCATCGGCGCGCGGGCAGCGGGGGGATCGAGATCTCCTGCGTGACACCGCGGTCGACGCCGAGCACCTGCGCGACCGTGTCGGCCACCCGGTCCGGGTCGGCGAAGAGCTGGAACGCGTGCACGCGGACGTAGTGCCACCCGAGCCGGCGGAGCACCTCGGGGCGGAGGCGCAGCGACTCCCGCAGCGATCCGCGGACGAGCGTGGCGTCCGTCTCGATCGTCACGCAGACACCGCCGTGCGCCGCGACGAGCCCGAGCTTCCCACGGTGGCCGAGGGCGACCGGGATGCCGCGCATCTCGAGCCGTCGGGCCAGGTCGACGAGCAGCGGGTCGGAGTCGTCCGGGACGTACTCGGCGGCGGTCCGGGCACGGACCTCCGCGAGGATCTCGGCGAGGGCGACGGTGCCGTGGCCCATGCGCTCGGCCTCGATGTCCGACGGCTGGAAGCACGTGACGATGACCATCGAGCGGCGCGCCCGGGTCATCGCGACCGCGAGGAGGCGCTCCCCACCGGGCTTGCCGAGCGGGCCGAAGTCGCGGAGGACGCGCCCGTGCGGCGTGCGGCCGTACCCGATCGAGAACACGACGCGGTCACGGCTCTGCGCGACGGACTGCTCGAGCGTCGCGACGATGAACGGCTCCGGGCGGTCCCCGATGACGAACTCGGTGAGGTCCTTGTGGCCCTGCGCCGCCGCGAGCACGGCCTGCTCGACCCGGACGGCGTGCTTCGCCGACGCGGTGATGACCATGAGCGACTCGGTCGGACGGGTGCGGGCGTGCTCGATGACGTGGCGGACGACGCGGTCCACCTCGGCGTCGACGCTCTCGACGGCCCCGGACTCGGGGTCCGGCACCGCCTTGCCGTCGCTGACGTAGTCGAGCGCGATCGACCCGTGGCCGAGGAACGACCCGGCCCAGGGCAGCGACTCGATCCGGCCGCCGTAGAAGCGTCGGTTGACGAGCTCGGCGAGGTCCTCGCCGCCGGCGCGGTACGACCGGGTCAGCGACAGGGTCGGCAGGAGCGTCGACAGCTCGGCGAGCGCGGAGTCGGCGTGCAGGGCGTCCAGGGTGCCCTCGTCGACCTGGAGCGCGCGGTGCTCGGGGTCGACGGCGATGCGGAACGGCGACGGCGTCTGCGTCACCGGGTCGCCGAAGACGACGGTCTGCCGGGCACGACGGACGGCGCCGACGGTCTCCGCGATCGTCACGGCACCGGCGTCCACGAGGATCACGGTGTCGAAGGGCATCGTGTCGGCGATCTGCGCGACCTCGTACGGCGAGGCGAGCCAGACCGGCGCGATGGCGCGGGAGAGGTGCGGTGCGGAGTCGTGGAGCAGGCGCGAGGTGATCGCGCCGTCCTTGAGCTGCGTCCGCAGGGCCGTGGCCTCCTCCGGCCAGTCGACGAGGCCGACCTTCCAGTTCTCGGCGAGCTGCCACGCCAGGCCCTGGGAGACACCGGCCGCGTGCGCGTCGTCGACGAGCCGGAAGTCCGCCTCGACCCGGTCGAGCATGTCGGTGTTCGCCCCGAGGAGTGCCCGGTCGGACTCGAGCATCGTCTCGAGGGCGGACTGCCACCACGCGAGCTCGAGCTCGGCGGGCACCTGGGTGTCCGGCACGTGCCGGTTCGCCAGGTCGGTGATGAGCGGTTCGAGCTGCAGGTCACGCAGGGTCTGCATGAGCTCGGTGCGCTCCTGCAGGTTGTGCAGGACGTCGGACTCGGCGGCGAGCTCGGCGATCGTCGGCACGAGCTGTTCGACCGGCAGGTTGGCGAGCTGCTCGTCGCGGCTCGTCCGGCCCAGCGGCTCGTCGAGGCGGGCGAGGTCCTCGACGACGTTCGAGAAGAGCACCTGCACGTCGGCGATGCCGGTCGGCACCTGCGGGTTGACGCCCGCGGCGACGTACCGCTGCCAGAGGACCCGCTGCTGCTGCACGCGTGTGAGCGCCTCGTGGAGGTCGGACACGTGCACGCCCGGACGGACGTACTCGCGGGCGAGCTTCTTCAGCCGGCGCCGGTTCGTCGACGACATCGGGGCGCCCTCGCCGCGCGGGGCGGTGGCGGCCACGAGCTCGGACACCGAGCGGTCGAAGACGATCGGGAGGAAGCGGTCGAGCGTGTCCCGGATCTCGGTGAGCAGGCGCAGGTAGATGCCGAGCTCGTTCACCGAGGTGAACTGGCGCATGTGCGTCGAGGCGACGAGGTCACGCGCGCGCTGGAGCAGCGTCGGGAGCGAGCCACCGTCGAGGTCCTGCGCGATGCGGTGGGCCCGCTGGGCGCCGTCGCTCGAGCCGAACTTCGCGCCGTACCAGGGCGAGTCGTCCGGGCCGTAGCGGAACTCGCCGAGGTTCGCCGCACTGACCATCGTCTCGGCGACGCGGGCACGCCCGGTGACCATCGCGACGACGGACTGCTTCGAGAGCCGCGCGGTCGTCGACGGCGGGACCGGCAGGAGGGAGAGCCGCGAGAGCTCGACGAGGCAGTCGAGGACGCTCACGCCGAAGTCGGCGTCGGTGCGGGTCAGGGCACCGCGGTAGTCGGTGAGGACCTTGCGGAGCCGGACGAGGGCGTCGTCGACCTCCCGGAGGTTCGGCCGCGTGGACTTCTCGTTCCGGGCGATGGCGCGGACGACGTCGCGGCGGAGGGTCGCGGGCGTGACGGCGACACCGGGCAGGTGGACCTCGCCGAACCGGGCGGCGATGCCCCGGAGGGTGGCCCGGCGCGGGCTGACCACGAGCACGCGCTTGTTCGCGGCGACCAGGCCGCCGAGCGCGTTCACGATCGTCTGCGTGCCGCCGGTGCCCGGGAGGGTCTTCACGACGATGGAGTTGCCGGCCGTGATCTGGGCGATCACGTTCTCCTGCTCGTCGTCGGCGTCGAGGAGGAGCGTGTCGGTCTCGGGGCTGCGCTCGTCCGACGGGGTCTGCTCGACCGGGTGGTACGACTGCTCGACCTGCCACTTCGCGCTCGGGTTGCCGGCGAGGGCGTCGAGGACGGGGTGCGAGAGCGTGTCGGCGTCCTCGACCATGCCGGTGGCGACCTCGGCGAAGGTCGAGACGACCAGCCGGGCGTGCACCGAGAAGCCGGGGATGTGCGCGGTCAGGCCGCGCAGGCGGTCGATGACCGGGTTCGGCGTGAACGAGCCGTCCTGCTGCGCGAGCGCGACGAAGGACTGCGCGTCGAGGGTGATGCCGAACTGCTCGCGGAGCGCGTCGGCGAGGGCGGGGTTGAGCACGGGCTCGCCGAGCAGGCGCACCTCGAAGTCACGACCGTGGCGACGGATCGCGAGCGGGCGGAGCAGCACCGGGCCGCGGTGGTGCTCGTCGCCGTGCTGCCAGTCGGCCATGCCGATGCCGAGCTTCACGGCGTCGATGCCGCGCACGGTCGCGAGTTCGGTGCCCTTCGCCTCGACGTGTCCCGCGGCGAGCCGTGCAGCGCGCAGGGCGACCTCGTCGCGGATGAGGCTCGAGAGCAGGGTGGTCTTGCCGGTGATGAACTGCGCGAGGCCGCCGGGGTGCGTCGTCGAGAGTTCGATGCGGGCACGCGGGTGGTCGGCGAAGTGCACGAGCGGGCTCGTGCCGCCGACGGCGGCGAGTTCCTGGCGCCAGGCGTCCCAGACCGGCTCGGCGGCGTTGCCGGCGGTCAGACGCGGGTCACCGAGGCTGATCGCGTGCGGGCTCGTCACCTGGAGTTCGGGGCGCAGTCGGGACTGCTCGTCCGGGAGGTCGGTGCCTTCGACGTCGTCGTTCACGTCGTCCTCACCTCCGGTCGTCCTGTCCACACGCCACACACGCCCACTGTAGGCGAGGCAGCGGGGACCCTCGGGCAACGACCCGGGTTTCCGGCGAGCCGTCCGCGTCGCCCGGACCGTGCCCCGACGGCTGCGCACCGCCACCGGTCCGCGCCGCGCGGGCCAGCCGGAGCGCGTGTGGTACCAACGACGCATGGCCATCGACGACCGCCCCGCTCCCCCCGCTCCCGCTGCGTCCCGGCGGCGGGTCGTCCCCGCCGAGATCTCGCGGTCCTGGCTCCTGGTGTCCGGGACCGCCGAGGACCGGTTCGAGCGGGCCACCCGCTCGCGCGCAGACCAGGTCATCCTCGACATCGAGGACGCCGTCGACCCGGCCGCCAAGCCCGCCGCCCGGACCACCGTGGCCGCCTGGCTCGCCGGTGGCGGAGCGGCCTGGGTGCGGGTGAACGACGTCACGACGCCGTTCTGGGAGGACGACCTCGAGGAGCTCCGCGGCCTGCCCGGGCTGCAGGGCGTCATGCTCGCGAAGACCGAGGCCCCCGCGCAGGTCACCGACACGTGGCACCGGCTCGGCGGCCACACCCCGGTGATCGCCCTCGTCGAGTCGGCGGTGGGCATCGAGGAGTCCGTCTCGATCGCGAAGGCGCAGGGCGCGTTCCGCCTGGCGTTCGGGAGCGGCGACTACCGCCGGGACACCGGGACGAGCGCGGACACCCTCGCGATGGCGTACCCGCGGTCGCGGCTCGTGGTGGCGTCCCGCGTGGGCGACCTGCCGGGTCCGATCGACGGCCCCACGGTCGGGTCGTCGCACCCGATCCTCCGTGAGCAGTCGCAGGTGGCGGTGTCGCTCGGCCTCACCGGGAAGCTCTGCCTCGACACCGAGCAGCTCCCCGTCATCAACGAGGTGATCTCCCCCACGCCGACCGACGTCGCATGGGCGCAGGACTTCCTCGACGACTTCGAGGCCCGCGGGAAGGTCATCCGCGACGGGTCCGACCTGCCCCGCCTGGGCCGCGCGCAGAAGATCCAGCGCCTCGCCCAGGCGTTCGGCGTGGAGGCACGGTAGGAACAGGGCATGACCTGGTCGGACGTCCCCGGACACCACACGAACGCCTCCACCGCCGCCGAGCGCGAGGCCTGGGAGCGGGGCGCGACGACGCTCTTCCCGGCCGGCAAGCTCGCCGACCGGGTGACGACGGTGCTCCTCCTCGCCGCCGGGGCCGTCCTCACCGCGGTCGCCGCGGTGGTCGGGATCGTCGCGGTCGCCTCCGCGACCGCCAGTTGCGGGGCGGACGGCGGGTGCACGCCGGGCGCGTCCATCGGCGGCGTGGCGCTCGCGGTCGGCGGCGCCTTCGTCATCGGCGTCCTGACCCTCGTCCTCGCCGTCCGCGCCTGGCTGCGCCGTCGGACGTCGTGGTGGATCGCCGCGGTCGGCTTCGTCGTCGCCGTCGGAGTCGTCACCTGGGGCACGGTGCTGTTCGTGCAGGCCGCCGACCAGCGCGCCGACACCGTCGGCACGACCGCGTCGGCTCCGGCAGCGGACCGGGTCGGGAGTGCGCTCTCCGGCTCCTGAGCCCGGACGGCAGCCGACGGCGCATGCTGGGTGCATGAAGCAACGAGTCATCGGAGACACGTCCGTCAGCGCCATCGGCCTCGGCGGGATGCCCATGTCCATCGAAGGGCGCCCCGACGAGCGGCGCTCGATCGCCACCGTCCACGCGGCCCTGGAGGCCGGGGTCACCCTCATCGACACCGCCGACGCCTACCACCTGGCCGCGCACGACGAGGTCGGCCACAACGAGGAACTCATCGCCAAGGCGATCCACGAGTACCACGGCGACACGTCCGACGTGCTCGTCGCCACCAAGGGCGGGCACCTCCGCCCGGAGGCCGGCGCGTGGGCCCAGAACGGGCACCCGGAGTACCTCAAGGAGGCGGCGAAGGCCTCGGCGGCGCGCCTCGGCGTCGAGGCGATCGGCCTCTACCAGTTCCACCGCCCGGACCCCGCCGTGCCGTACGCCGACTCGGTCGGCGCGCTCGCGGAGCTCCTCGACGAGGGCGTCATCCGGATGGCCGGCATCTCGAACGCGACCGTGGACCAGATCCGCGAGGCCAACGAGGTCCTCGGCGGCCGACTCGCCTCGGTGCAGAACCGGTTCTCGCCGGTCTTCCGCTCGAGCGAGGACGAACTCGCCCTCTGCGACGAGATGGGCATCGCCTTCCTGCCGTGGAGCCCGCTCGGCGGCATCGGCGGCGCGGCGGACCTCGGCACCACCGCCGAGGACTTCGCGATCGTCGCCCGCGAGCGTGACGTCTCCCCGCAGGTGATCGCGCTCGCGTGGGAGCTGGCGAAGAGCGACGTCGTCATCCCGATCCCGGGCGCCTCCCGTCCGCAGTCGATCCTCGACTCGGTCACGGCCGCGACGATCAAGCTCCGGACCGAGGACATGGACCGGCTCGACGCCTCCCGCCCGACCGAAGCCGCGTAGCGGCTCCGCCCGGCCGGCCGCCCGCCGGACGGGTGTCGGACCGCCCCCCCCCCCCCCGGCGCGCCCGGGGGGGGGGCCGGGGGCGGGGGGGGGGGGGCGGGGGGGCGACGGCTAGGCGGACCGGCGAGGGCGTCTGCGTCACCGGGGCGCCGAAGACGACGGGCTGCCGGGCACGACGGACGGCGCCGACGGTCTCCGCGATCGTCACGGCACCGGCGTCCACGAGGATCACGGTGTCGAAG
>JASCOJ010000190.1 GCA_029959645.1 Microbacteriaceae bacterium PS02332
TCCCCCCGGCGCCCCCCCGGGCCCCCGCCCCCCGGCGGGCACCCCCCGGGCCCCCCCCGTTGGGGGGGGGCCCCTTCGTGTTCCCCGCTAGGAGACCTTGCTGTGCTGGAAGCTCCAGCCGTTCTCCGGCATGTTGTAGCTCGCGGACTTGCCCGTGGCGACGTTCTTGCACGCCCGGTTCTGGACGTACTGCTGGATCGTGCCGCGGTGCTTCAGCGCACCGATGGACAGCCGGCCGATCTTGTAGCTGCTCGGCACCTTCCACGCCCCACTGCTCGACGACGTCCCGGTCTTGTTGACCGCGACCGACCAGCCGTAGTCCTGCTTCACCGCCGCGACGCCGGCCTGGAGGGTCACCCCGGTGGTGCTGCTGAAGGTGCCGGTGACGGCGAACGACGTCGACCGGCTGATGGTCAGCGTGACGCCGCTGTTGCCCGTGACCGACGAGTCCTTGCCGGTCGCCGGCGTGAACGTCGTCGTCGCGTTGTTGGCGCGGTAGAACGTCACACCCCCTTCACACTGGCTGTTCGTCGTGTCGCCGGGGTACGTCACCGGGCTGGTCCAGCCCGAGCCGGTCGTCGGCGAGTCCTCGATCGTCTGCGGCTCGCCGGTCTCCGAGAAGACCGCGCCGTCCGTGGTGTCGGTCGACACCGGGGTGTCGGTGGGGTCCGTCGTGTCCGCGTAGGCGGCCGTCCCGCCCATCCCGATCAATGCGGCCGTCAACATCGACACTGCAATCAACTTCTTCATGTTCCCCCCAAGGGTCCAGTTCATTCTTCTTCTGGGATACCGACCAGCCAGAACTTCGTCCCGACCGGAAGCTTGATGGTCACGTCCCGATGTCCGGCACCGGACAGGGGAATTCCCCCGCTGTTGCCGACAACACGTCCACACGGCCCGGCGAATGCCTTGCCCATCGTGACTTCGTAGTGGCTGTCCGGAGAGCAGGACACGTAGAACGTGATGCGTTCGGTGCCGTGCGGGACCCGCGAGACGTCGTACGTCCGTGTCCCACTGCCGGCCTCGTGGAGTACCGGTGCAGCATCACTGTAGAAATCGTCCGACTTGTCCGTGATGCGGACCATCGGGTCGATCGGCGCGCGGGTGTGGGTCGGCCGGTCATGCTCGACAGCATGACCGGAACATCCCCCCAACACCGCGATCGCGGCCATTGCCGCGGCCATTGCGATGACATTCCTGTGCTGCTTGTTCATCAACGCCCCCCAACGGAACTGAACCTAGGGCAATGCATAGGAGAACCACCATGTGAGTTCGTACAGGTGCATTCCCGGCAGGAATTCCAGCGGCGCGGCGCCCGCATTCCTCAGGCGCGGCGCGCATCCTCCTCGAGCTGCTCGAGCGAGCGGCCGTTCGTCTCCGGGACCTTCGTGACGGCGAACACGAGCGCGGCGGCGTTCAACACCGCGAACACGAAGAACGTCGTCGAGATGCCCGCGGCGTCCACGACGATCGGGAACAGCAGGCTCACGACGAAGTTCGTCGTCCAGAGCACGAGCGCCGTCAGGCCCATCCCGACGCCACGGAGCCGCTGCGGGAACAGCTCCGAGAGCATCAGCCACACGAGCGGCCCGATCGTGCCCTGCATCGTCCCGACGAAGCCGATCACGAACACGAGGACGACGACCGCGCGGAGGGTGCCCTCGGGCAGGAGCAGCGACGACAGCCCGATGAGCAGGTGGAACACCGTCGTGCCCGTGAAGCCGACCATGAGCATCGGTCGCCGCCCCACGCGGTTGATCACCCGGAGCGCGACGACCATGGCGAGCACGGCGACGATGCCCGACCCCACGTTCGCCACGAGGGCCGTCGAGCCGGAGAACCCGCTCTCGGTGAGCACCTGCGTGCCGTAGTACATGATCGAGTTGATCCCGGTGAGTTGCTGGGCGACGGCCAGCCCGACACCGACGACGAGGAGCTTCCGCAGCCACGGTTCGGCGACGAGGTCGCGGAGCCGGGAGCGGGACGCCTCGGCCTCCGCCGCTGCGAGCTCCTCCACCTCGGCCATCTCGGCCTCGGCACGGTCGGCGCTCCGGATCTGGCGGAGGACGGCGAGCGCGTCGTCCCGTCGCCCCTTCGCCAGCAGCCAGCGCGGGCTCTCCGGCACCGTGCTCATCCCGACGAACAGCGCGATCGCGGGCAGCGCGGCGACGGCGAGCATGTACCGCCAGACGTTGCCGTCCTCGCTGAACACGGTGCCGATGACGGCGTTGACGGCGAACGCCGCGAGCTGCCCCGCGACGATCATGAGCTCGTTGCGGCTGACGAGTCCGCCGCGCTGCTCGGTGGGCGCGAGCTCGGCCAGGAACACCGGGACGGTGACGGACGCCCCGCCGACGGCGATGCCGAGGACGAAGCGGGCGACGGCGAGGAACACCCACGAGGGTGCGACGACGCAGGCGACGGCGGCGACCAGGAACAGCACCGCGAGCATGCTGATCGTCGGCTTCCGGCCCCGGGCGTCGGACACGCGGCCGACGGTGAAGGCGCCGATCGCGGCTCCGACGAGGATCGCCGAGGTCATGACGCCCTCGGCGGTGGCGTCCGGCAGGAACCCGCTGTCGAGCATGGGCTGGAGGGCTCCGTTGACGACCCCGGTGTCGTACCCGAAGAGCAGGCCGCCGAAAGTCGCGACGACCGCGACGACGCCGAGCCGTCGGGTGTGCGGGCCACGGACCAGGGGCGGGAGCGTCCCTCGGCCGGTCGGCTCTGACGTGCGTGCGGTGCTCACGGTTCCTCCGTCGGTGTGTGCGGTTCCGGGCCGCCGTCGACCGGAACGATCCGGACGCGGAAAGCCCAGATCAGCATACGGTCGTCCGCGTCTGCCCTCGGTCAGGGTGGTCCCGCGGACGAGGCCGCTAGGCTCGGGACCACGCATCGGTGCGCAGCACGCGCTCCGGGCGCTCGCTCGCACCGCACGGCTGGACGTCGGTGCCACCACCGGAGGTCCGACACGATGGGTGACGGCAAGCCCGCGACGATCTACGACGTCGCCGCACGGGCCGGTGTGTCCAAGTCGCTGGTGTCGCTCGTGCTGCAGCGTTCCCCGCGGGTGAGCGAGCAGCGGCGCACGGCGGTCCTCACGGCGATCGCCGAGCTCGACTACCGCCCCTCGACCGCGGCCGTGTCGCTCGCCGGCACCCGCTCCCGCACGATCGGTGTCGTGCTCGACGACTTCCGCAACCAGTGGTTCGTCGACCTGCTCACCGGGCTCCGCGAGTCGCTGCAGGACCAGGGCCACCGGCTCGTCGTGGCGGACCGCTTCCTCAACACGGGACTCGATGCCTCACCGGTCGAGGGCTTCCTCTCCATGCGCGTCGAGGGCATCGTCATCGCCGGCGAGCCGGACGCCGACCTCGCGGTGCCCGCGTCGATGCCGGTCGTGGTCGCCGGCGGTCGTGGCGGTCTGGCCCGTGCGGACACGGTCGCGAACGACGACTTCGCCGGCGGGCGGATGGCCGCCGAGCACCTCATCGCGCTCGGGCACGTCCGGCTCGGGTTCGTCGGCGGCCGGTCCGCGGCGAGCGTCGTCCGGCTCGCGGGCTGGCGTGCGGGCATCGAGGCCGCGGGCGGCACCGTACGCACCCCTCGGGTCGACGGGGAACCGGACCGGGAGGCCGTTCCCACGACCAGCGCGCCCGCCGGCGCCGACGTGACGGGCGTGGCCACGGTCCTCCAGGCCGACGTCACCGAGGAGACCGGCTTCACCGCGACCCGCCGACTGCTCGTCGAGCACCCGGAGGTCACCGCCGTGTTCGCGGCGAACGACGTGACCGCCCTCGGCGTGATGTCGGCCGTCGCGGAACGTGGCCTCCGCGTGCCCGAGGACGTCTCGGTCGTCGGGTACGACGACACCCCGATCGCGGCGACGCACTACGTCGGCCTCACGAGCATCGACGACCGTAGCGTCGACATCGGGCGCGGTGCCGGTGAGCAGCTCCTCGCCCGGATCGAGGACCCGTCGCGTCCGGCACGTGAGCACCTGGTCGAACCCCGGTTGATCGCGCGTCGGACGACCGCCGCGCGCTGACCCGGTCCGGAGGCCCGTCCCGGCCCGGCGCTCCGCCTGCGTTGGGCGCAGGCGTTGCCAACAAAGGTGAGGAGAGCTAAGGTCGTCCGTGGCCCCTCCCTGGGGGCCACCGTGGACGGAACCCACCCGAGTTCACCCCGACGTCTGCATCCCGCCAGCGGTCCGAGTCCCTAGCTCGGTCCGCCGCTGACCGATGCCTGCCGGAGCCCGGGCAGGACCTCCTTGGTGTACCCGACACCTCTGGAGAACAGCAACATGGCACGCACCATCAACCGCGCACTCCGCGGCGCCACCATCTCGATCGTCGCCGGTGGCATCGCCGCCGTCGCCGTCGCCGGTGTCGCCTCGGCCCACACGCCGGCCGTCTCGGCCACCTGCACCGAGCTGCACGTCAAGCTGACGAACTACCCGGCGAAGTCGACCGTGGACGTCACCCTCGACGACAGCGACAAGGGCCTCGTCCACTTCGGCGGCAACGGCTTCGACCAGCGCTTCCCGCTCGACAGCACCGTCGCGCACTCCTGGTCGGTGGTCGTGACCTCGGGCGACGGGGACAAGCAGTTCGACAAGACCTACGCGGACGTGTCGAGCCCGGCCTGCATCACGGTCGCGACGCCGTCCCCGACGCCGAGCAGCACCCCCACCGGCACCCCCACGCCGACCCCCACCAGCACCCCCACCGGCACCCCCACGCCGACCCCCACCAGCAC
>JASCOJ010000191.1 GCA_029959645.1 Microbacteriaceae bacterium PS02332
CCCGGGCGCCCCGGCCCCCGGCCCCCCCCCCGGCCCCCCCCCCCCGGCGGGGGGGGGGCGCAGTGCCGATCGGAGCCGGGCTCGGTGTCCCGGCGCTACATCTCCTCGTGCGTGTCGGGGTCGCCGTCCCAGAGGCGGCCGCGCTCGAGGCCGGAGATCGCGGCCATCTCGTCGTCGGACAGCTCGAAGCCGAACACGTCGAGGTTCTCGCGCTGGCGGTCCGGGTCGCCCGACTTCGGCACCGGGACCGCACCGAGCTGGACGTGCCAGCGGAGCACGACCTGCCCGACGGACACACCGTGCGCGGCGGCCGCGGCGGTGATCGGCTCCTCGGTGAGGAGCTCCGACTGCTTCGCGAGCGGGCTCCAGCTCTCGGTCACGATGCCGAGCCGCTGGTGCACGGCGCGGAGGTCGGCCTGCGGGAAGTACGGGTGCAGCTCGACCTGGTTCACGGCCGGTGCGACACCGGTCGCGTCGATGATCCGGTCGAGGTGCTCCGGCGTGAAGTTCGAGACGCCGATCGAGCGGACCTTCCCGCTGTCGCGGAGGTCGACGAAGGCCTTCCACGTGTCGACGAACTTGCCGACGGACGGGTTCGGCCAGTGGATGAGGTACAGGTCGACGGAGTCGAGCCCGAGGTTGCCCAGGGTCTCGTCGATCGACCGGTGCGCCTCGTCCCAGCCGTGGTGCCGGCCCGGGAGCTTCGAGGTGACGAAGAGCTCGTCGCGCGGGACGTCCGACTCGCGGACCGCCCGGCCCACGGCGTCCTCGTTGCCGTAGTTGAGCGCGGTGTCGAGCAGGCGGTAGCCGCTCCGGATGGCGGCGCTGATCGACGCCACACCCTCGTCGCCGTCCAACGAGTAGGTGCCGAGGCCGAGCGCCGGCATCGCGGCGCCGTCGTTCAGCTCGACGGTCGGGACCCCCAGGGCGTCGGACGCCATCAGCGCACGCCGAGCAGGTCGATGATGAAGACGAGGGTCTTGCCGGAGAGGAAGTGACCGCCACCGGCCGGGCCGTAGGCGAGCTCCGGCGGCACGACGAGCTGACGACGACCGCCGACCTTCATGCCGGGGATGCCCTCCTGCCAGCCGCGGACGAGGGCCGCGAGCGGGAAGTCGATGGGCTCGCCGCGGTTCCAGGAGCTGTCGAACTCCTCGCCGGAGTCGTATTCGACGCCGGCGTAGTGCACCTTGACGGTCGACCCGGCGGTGGCGACGTCGCCGTCACCCTCCACGATGTCGGTGATGACGAGGTCGGTGGGGGCCGGGCCCTCGGGGGCGTCGAACTCGGGCTTGCTGTTCAGGTCGGTCATGTTCGTCAGTCAACCAGACCGGCACGACGAGGGCCCCGGCTCACGCGCATGGCGGAACCGGGGCCCTCTGGGTGCGCCGGGGACGGCGCGCTCGGGTCAGGAGCGGTCGTCGCCGCGGTCCTCGTCACGGTGCACGCCGGACTTGGCGAGGCCACGGCTCACGATGTAGGCGGCGGTCACGATCGCGACGTAGAGCCACGCGTGGTCGGCACCGAAGCGCTGGCCGTCGGCGTCACCGTCGGTCACCGCGGCCGCGATGAGGATGGCGATCGAGACGACGAGCCAGACGTAGAACTCGGTGGTCTTCAGCGCCGACTTCGTCTCGGACCAGACGGTCCGTCGGACGGCGACAGGGCGCTCGGTGTGGGATGCATTGCTCATGGGTGGTACTTCCTGATCGACGAGGACGATTGCCCTCGCGGTTCAGCCTCCTCATAGCTGATGCCAGGGTTGCCAGGTCCGCGTGATCGGGACGTCCGCGATCGGCAGGAGGCCGCACGAACCGTCAGAATGGTTCCACCGTGACATCACCTGCCGCACCGCCACGCCGTTCCCTCTTCGCCGACCTCACCCCGCTCCGCCGCTCCCCCGCCTTCGCGCGGCTGTGGATCGGCAGCGCGATCGCCGGCATCGGCACGATGATGACGAGCGTCACGGTCGGGCTCGAGGTCTACGAGATCACCCGGTCCACGTTCATGGTGTCCCTCGTCGGCGTGATCTCGCTCGTGCCGATGATCATCGCCGGGCTCTACGGCGGGATGCTCGCCGACGCGTTCGACCGACGGACGGTCGCCCTCGTGTCCGCCGTCGCCGCGTGGGTGTCCACGGCCCTGATCGCGACGCACGCCTGGCTCGGGCTGCACAGCGTCGTGCTGCTCTACGTCCTCGTCACGGTGAACGCGGTGGCCGGCACCGTGATCGGGGCCTCGCGCTCGGCGATCATCCCGCGGCTCGTCGGCATCGAGCTGCTGCCCGCGGCGAGCGCCCTCAACGGCATCAGCGCCGGCTTCGCGGTGACGGTCGGCCCGGCCGTGGGTGGTGTGCTCGTCGCCGCGGTCGGCTTCGCGCCGACCTACACGGTGGACGTCGTGCTGTTCAGCGCCGCGTTCCTCGGGGTGGTCACGCTGCCCCGGATGGCGCCCGAGCCGGGGGCGCTCAAGCCGGGGTTGTCCTCGCTCGTCGAGGGCGCACGGTTCCTCCGGCACTCCCGGAACATCACGATGACGTTCGTCCTCGACATCATCGCGATGACGTTCGGCCAGCCGCGCGTGCTCTTCCCGGCGATCGGCGCACTCGTCGTCGGTGGTGGGTCGATCACGGTCGGCACGCTCACGGCGGCCTACGCGATCGGCTCCCTCGTCTCCGGGGTGTTCTCCGGGCCGCTCGGCCACGTCCGCCGGCAGGGCGAGGCGGTGGGCTGGGCGATCACCGTCTACGGCGGCGCGATCGCGGCGTTCGGTCTCGTCGTCTCGGTCGCACACCTGCTCGGCGGCCGGGCCTCCGAGACGTTCTCGACGGGGATCCTGCCGGCGCTCGGGCTCTGCGCGCTCTTCCTCGCGGTGGCCGGCGGCGCGGACAACGTGAGCAGCGTGTTCCGCGGGACGATCCTCCAGGCCGCCGCGCCGGACGGCATGCGCGGTCGACTGCAGGGCATCTTCGTGGTCGTCGTGACCGGCGGCCCCCGCGTCGGCGACCTCTACGCCGGGCTCGTCGTCGCCCTCGGCTTCGCGGTCCCGCCGCTGGTCGGCGGCATCGCGATCATCGGCCTCGTGGCGCTCCTGCTGCGGCTCGTGCCGTCGTTCCGGCGGTACGACGCGCTGCACCCGAACGCGAACTGACGCGACCTCAGGAGCGGCGGCGCGCCTCGGCGTCCAACATCTCCTCGGTGACCACCGGGATGGCCCCGGTGGCGAGCTCGATGCCGGAGAGCCGGGCCGGGCTGAGTACCCGGTGCACCTGGTCCTCGTCCATCAGGCCGGCGGCGAGCACCAGGGTGCTGATCGGCGTCGCCGTGGTGAGCGCGGTGTGCGCGATCGAGGCGGCGGCCGCGTAACCGATGTACGGCGTGAGCGCGGTGACCACACCCACGTTCGTGTCCACCTGGGCGGCGAGCTTCGCCTCGTTCGCCTCGATGCCCACGACGCAGTGCTCGCGGAGGGTCGCACACCCGCGTGCCATCCACTGCAGCGACTGCAGGATGGAGTGGGCGATGATCGGCTCGAAGGCGTTGAGCTGGAGTTGCCCGGCCTCGGCGGCCATCGTCACCGTGGTGTCCGCGCCGGCGACGGCGAAGGCGATCTGGTTGACGACCTCGGGCACGACCGGGTTGACCTTGCCCGGCATGATCGACGAGCCAGCCTGCCGCGCCGGGAGCGTGATCTCGCCGAGGCCCGCCTGCGGACCGGACGCGAGGAGCCGGAGGTCGTTGCAGATCTTCGAGAGCTTCATGGCGCTGCGCTTCACCGTGCCGGACAGGGTCATGAACGCGCCGGCGTCGCTCGTCGCCTCGATGAGGTCCGGCGCGGTCACCACGTCGACGCCGGACACGTCGGCCAGCTGCCGCCGGACCTCGTCGCGGTACAGCGGGTCGGCGGTGATGCCCGTGCCGATCGCGGTGGCGCCGAGGTTCATCTCGCCGAGGAGCGGCACCACCCGGCGCAGCTGGAGCACGTCCTCGGCGATGGTGTGCGCGAAGCCGGTGAACTCCTGGCCGAGCGTCATGGGCACGGCGTCCTGGAGCTGGGTGCGGCCGACCTTGAGGACGTCCGCGAACGCCTCACCCCGCTCGGCGAACGCCGCGGACAGCTGTTCGAGCTGGTCGGCGAGCCGGCGCACCCCGTAGATCATCGCGATCTTGATGCTCGTGGGGTACGTGTCGTTCGTCGACTGGCTGCGGTTCACGTGGTCGATCGGGTGCAGGTACGCGTAGTCGCCCCGCTCGCGGCCCAGGAGTTCGAGGGCGCGGTTCGCGAGCACCTCGTTCGTGTTCATGTTCGTGCTCGTCCCGGCACCGCCCTGCACGACGTCCACGACGAACTGGTCGCGGAGGGCCCCGTCGCGGACCTCCTGTGCGGCCCGGTCGATGGCGTCGGCGCGCTCCTCGTCGAGCACCCCGATCGCGCGGTTCGCGCGGGCGGCGGCCTGCTTCACGGTCACGAGCGCCTCGACCAGGTCCGGGTACACCGCGATGGGCACCGACGTGATCGGGAAGTTCTCGATCGCCCGCAGGGTGTTGATCCCCCAGTACGAGTCGATCGGGACCTCCCGCGTCCCGAGGGAGTCGGTCTCGGTCCGGGTCGTCGCGTTCGTCACGTGGTCCTCCTCGTCGCGGTCACGTCCCGAGGCTAGCGCCCGGCCGTCCGGCCGGTACGGCGCGGTGCGCCGCGGCGGACGGGAGGCCCGTGACCGTGACCGACGGGAGGCCCGGAGCGGCGCCGCCCCGGGC
>JASCOJ010000192.1 GCA_029959645.1 Microbacteriaceae bacterium PS02332
AAACCCCCCCGCCCGGGGCCCGGCGGGGGGGGCCCCCCCCCCCCCGCCCGCGGGGGGGGGGGGGGCCTCCTGTGCGTTCCCCCGGCGGTCGGCGACGTGTCCGTCGCCCCGGGTACGGTCGGAGCGTGCGCGGGATCGGTGTCGTCGACGAAGCCGGGCGGCTGCGGCTGCTCGGCGCAGCCGTCGCCGGGGCGGCGTTCGCGCTCGTCTTCACGATGCTCGTCCTCTCCTCGTTTAGCACCGCGACGCCGCAGGTGCTCGTCTCGGTCGGCCTCCCCGCCGCCGCCGTCGGCGCCGTGATCGCGGTCTGGCTGCTCCTCCGCTCGTGGCGGACCGCCGGCGGCTACGAACGGGTCGTGATGGTGGAGCGCTGGGTGACCGAACGGCACGTGCCGGCCGAGGTCCCGGCCGAGGTCTGGGTGCCGCGGCTGCAGGCGCAGGCGGACCTGCAGGTCGGTGGCTGGGGCAAGATCGTCCTCTGCGTGTTCTGGATCGCGATGACGTGGTCGATGCGCGACCAGCACGGTCCGGTGATCACGCTGCTGCTCATCGGCCTCTGGGTCGGGCTCGCGCTCTGGAGCGCCTTCTGGGTCATCCCGCGGTCGCGGGTGGCGCGGGACATGCTGCGCCAGGGCGTCACCGCGCGCGACTGACCGTCAGGCGGCGGGACCGCCGCGGAGTTCGAGGGCGATCTGCTCGGCGTCGAGGTTGCGCAGCATCGAGGCGAGCACGTCGGCGTCGAAGGAGCCGTCGTCGCGGGCGTCGAGCAGCGCCGAACGCTGGGCCGCCAGGACGGCGAGGCGACGGGTCTTCTCCCGCCCGAGCCACGCGCGGACCTCGGCCGGGTCGGCGGCGGCGAGTTCCTCGCGCGTGACACGGGGCTCCCCCGGCGTCGGCACGGTGTCGGACGCCGTGCGGAGGAGCTCGAGCAACCGCTGACGTTCGGCGGCGTCCTCGTCCGTCACGGCCGACGGTGGGCTGATGCGCCTGAGGAGCGGGCCGATCGTGGCGCCCTGCAGCACGAGGGACAGCACCGCGACCGCGAACGCGATGAACACCAGGAGCCCACGCTGCGGGGCGTCGTGCGGCAGGGTCTGGGCGGCGGCGACCGTCACGGCACCGCGCATCCCCGCCCACACCACGGCGGTGCCCTCTCGCCACCCGAGCGGCGCACGGCGGAGGTAGGCGATGTCGGCCAGCGCCTGCCGGACGCGGCTGCCGAAGCGCTCGAGGTCGCGCGCGGTCGGGATGCGGCGCCCGAGACGGTGCTCCTGCATCGCGGCGCGTGCCGACTCGGGGTCGTCGAGCTGCGAGCGCATCGCGACCACCCGGTCCTCCCTGCCGGCGCTGCGCCGTGCACTCGCGGCGAGCGCGCGGAGGAGCGGGACGACGTAGGCCGCGCGGACCGCGAGCGTCACCACGAGGGCGCCGAGGGCGATGAGGAGCGCGGACCAGACCCCGGCGTGCTCGCGCTCGACGTCCGCGATGATCGAGCTCAGCTGGAGGCCCATCACGAGGAACACCGCGCCCTCGAGGACGAACTCGATCGTGCTCCAGTTCTGCGCGTCGGACAGCCGGTGGCCGGGCGGCAGCACGCGCGGGGCGCGGACGCCGGTGACGAGCCCGGCCACGACCGCGGCGACGAGGCCGGACGCCCCGAGGTGCTCGGCGGGGATCGACGCGACGAAGGGCACGGCGAACGAGATGGCGGTGTTCACCGGGGCGCTCGGGATGCGGGACCGGACGACGAGGTTGAGCAGCCCGACGGCCGCACCGATGACGACGGCCACGACCACCGCGAAGGCGAAGTCGCCGACCGCGCCCCAGAACGAGAAGGACGCCGCGGCCGCCGTGATCGCCGTGCGCAGCAGGACGAGCGCCGTGGCGTCGTTGAGCAGCGACTCCCCGTCGAGGATCGCGACGACGCGACGGGACACCGAGGTCTGCTTCACGATCGACGTCGCGACGGCGTCGGTCGGGCTGATGATGGCGCCGAGGGCGATGCCCCACGCCGGACCGAGCCCGGGGACGACCCAGGCGAAGACGAGTCCGAGCACCACCGAGGTCGCGACGACGAGCACCACGGACAGCCCGCTGATCGCACCGAACTCGCGGCGGAAGTTCATCGCCGGCATCGACACGGCCGACGAGTACAGCAGCGGCGGGAGCACCCCGATGAGGATCCACTCGGGGTCGATCGTCACGTGCGGCACCACCGGCACCAGGCTCGCGACGATCCCGACGGCGACGAGGACGAGCGGCGCGGCGATCCCGAGCCGGGGTCCGACGACGGCCGCGGCGGCGATGACGAGCAGCGCGACGACGCCGACAACGAGGATCTCGATCACGAGCCCAGCGTGGCACCCCGGAGCGTCCGAGGTCGACGGTGGTTGCATGAGTCGGTGCACGAGCTCGACGTCCACCACTTCCCGCTGCCGGTGACCGCCGTCTGCACGGTCCTCCTCGCCGTCGCGGTCGTCATCGCGGTCGGCGTCGCGGTCGACGTCGCACGCCGCCCGCAGCGGATGGGCATCATGAACGTCGTCTGGCCGCTGACGATGCTCTTCGGCAGCGTCGTCTGGCTCTGGTTCTACCTGCGCCGGGGCCGGGCGCCGCGGCGCGGGCACGACGACCGGCGCGGGCCGTACGGCATGGTGACGAGCACGGCGATCGGCACGAGCCACTGCGGCGCGGGCTGCGCGGTCGGGGACCTGGTCGGCGAGTTCGCCCTGGTCGCCGTCCCCGCCCTCGGCACCGCGGTCGGACTCGGCACGCTGTACCAGGACCGCATCTACGCCGGGTGGATCGTCGACTTCGTCATCGCCTTCGCCGCCGGCATCGTGTTCCAGTACCGGTCGATCGCCCCGATGCGCGGCCTCGGGCTCCGAGCAGGCCTGGTCGCCGCGCTCAAGGCCGACACGTTCTCGATCCTGTCCTGGCAGGTCGGCATGTACGGCGCGATGGCGATCGCGCAGCTCGCAGTGCTGCCGGCCCTGGTCGGCGGCCGCGCCGCGGTCCTGACACCGGAGTTCTGGGTGGTGATGCAGGTCGCGATGGTCGCCGGCTTCGTCTGCGCCTACCCCGTGAACTGGCTCCTCGTCCGGCGTGGGGTGAAGGAGGCGATGTAGGCCGTCAGCCGAGTGCGGCGGCCGAGGTCCGGAGCTCCTCGAGGACGTCGAGCGCATGGCGGGCGAGTCCGTCGTCGTCGCTCCGGACCCCCTCGGCCCAGCGCGCGTAGCCCTGCTTGAACGCCAGGACGCCCATCTCGCTGGCGAGGTGTGCGGTGGTCTCGGGGACGCCACGCTCGAGCAGCGCGGTGCTCATCGCCGCCGCCATCCCGACGCTCTTCAGCGCGTCTCGCTCCTGCAGCTCGGTGCTCGCCGCCACAGCGGCCTTGAGACGCGGTCCGAGTGCCCGGTTCTGTGGCCCCATCTCGCCGGAGGCCCGTTCGAGCCCGGCAGCGACGGCCTGCAGCGGGCTCGCGTCGGCGGGCGCCTCGGCGATCCCCTCGGCGAGGAGACGGCTCAGCGTCTCCTGCCCGGCGACGAGGAGTTCGCGCTTGTCCGGGAAGTGCCGGAAGAACGTGCTCTTCGTGACGCCGGCCCGCTCGGCGATCTCGGTGACCGTCGTCGCGTCGTAGCCCTGCTCCGTGAACAGGTCGACAGCGGCGACGACGAGCCGCTCGCGTGCCCCCGGTTCCCATCGCGCCATGGTCCGATCATACTCGACGGGACAATTGTCCCATCGTAGGGTTACAGTGATGGCACCAACGTCCCATCACTGGAGGATCCATGCACGTCTTCGTCACCGGCGGCACCGGCACGATCGGCACCGCCGTCGTCGCCGAACTGCTCACGCACGGCCACACCGTCCTCGGCCTCGCTCGCTCCGACGCGTCCGCCGCCACCCTCGTGGCCGCCGGCGCCGAGGCGCTGCGCGGCTCCCTCACCGACCTCGACGTCCTCCGGGACGGTGCGACGCGCGCCGACGGCGTCATCAGCCTCGCCTTCAGCCGTGACTACAGCAGCGCCGAGGGGCTCGAGCAGGGCCTGACCGAGGAGCGCGACGCCATGGCGACCCTCGGGGCGGCGCTCGTCGGCTCGGGCAAGCCCCTCGTCACCGTCTCCGGCACCCCCTGGGTCCCCGGCCGCGCCGCGACCGAGGCCGACCCGCTCCCCGTCGAGGGCCCGGTCGCGAGCCGGGCGGTCGCGGTCACCGACCTGCTCGCCCTCGCCGACCAGGGCGTGCGCACCTCCGCGGTCCGGATGCCCCGCACGGTGCACGAGCACGGGCAGGGCGGCTTCGCCGGGCTGCTCACCCAGGCCGCCCGGCGCAGCGGGGTCGCCGGCTACCCGGGGGACGGGGAGCAGCGCTGGCCCGCCGTGCACGCGCGCGACGCCGCCTCGCTGTTCCGGCTCGCGCTCGAGTCGGCACCGGCCGGCACCGCCTGGCACGCCGTCGGGGACGAGGGTGACCGGGTCATTGACATCGCCACGGTCGTCGGGCGGCGACTCGGGCTCCCGGTGCAGTCCGTGCCGGACGAGACGTTCGGGCCCTTCGGCCCGATCTTCGCGATGGACCAGCCGGCATCGAGCACCCACACCCGCCAGGCGCTCGGTTGGGAGCCGACGCACCCGGCCCTCCTGCAGGACCTGGAGGAGATCCAGCCCTGAGCAGGTGGTGACCCCACGACGGACGGGAGGCTCTGCACCAGCTGGTGCAGAGC
>JASCOJ010000193.1 GCA_029959645.1 Microbacteriaceae bacterium PS02332
GCGCCCGGGGGGGGCCCCCCGGGCCGGCCGGGGCCCCCCCCCCCCCCCCGGGGGGGGGGCCCCCCCGGCCGTGGGCGGTCGTGCGCTGCGTCAGCCGAGCGCGCGAAGGGCGTCCGGGATCGGGGTGTCGCCGCTGGTGACCTCGAACTGCTTGCCGAGCGCGGAGTCGTCGAGCAGGGCATGCAGGACCACCGCGGCGACGTCCGCGCGGGAGATCGACCCTCGGGGGACCGCGGCGCCGGCCGTCACGGTGCCCTGCGGCGGCGTGTCGAGCAGGCCGCCGGGACGCACGATCGTCCAGCGGAACCGGCGCATCCGGACGTTCGCGTCGGCCTCGGCCTTCGCGCGGAGGTAGACCTGGAAGACCCCGGCCTCGTCGGCGGCGGGGACCTGCGCACGCTCCGGGTCGTACGCGTCCGCCCCCATCGCGGAGATCATCACGTACCGGTCGATGTCGAGGCGGACCGCCGCCTCGGCGAGCAGCACGGCGGCGTCCCGGTCGACGGCGAGCTTGCGCTCCGCGCCGCTGCCCGGGCCGGCACCCGCGGCGAAGACCACGGCGTCGACCCCGCGGAGGCGCAGGGCGAGCTCGTCCTCCGCGAGCTGCTCCAGGTCGGCGACGAGCGCGGTGGCCCCGGTCTGCTCGACGTCGGCGACGTGCGCGGGGTTGCGGACGATCCCGACGGCGTCGTGGCCGGCTTCGGTGATCAGGCGTTCGAGGATCAGGGCGATCTGCCCGTGGCCTCCTGCGATGGCGATCTTCATGGGTTCGATCGTGCTCCTGGCGTCCGGTAGAGTGTTCAGCGGCTCCTCACGTGACGTCATCCAGGCCAACTCCCCCAGGGCGGAAACGCAGCAAGGGCAACCTGGCTCTGGCGGGTGCGTGAGGAGTCTTCTTCGTTCTCGGGGCGGTGCACACGAAGGGCAACCTGGGCTGTGCCGGTTCCGTGCGTGAGGAGTCTTCTTCGTTCTGGAGTGCTCTCGCCGGCCTGTGGAGAACGGTCTGGTGGTGTCGGCGGCGCCGACTACCCTGGTCGCGTGGTCACCGCCCTGTATCGCCGTTACCGGCCAGAGAACTTCGCCGAGCTGATCGGCCAGTCGCAGGTGACGGACCCGCTCCGCACGGCCCTCCGCACCAACCGCGTCAACCACGCCTACCTGTTCAGCGGCCCGCGCGGCTGCGGCAAGACGACCTCGGCCAGGATCCTCGCGCGCTGCCTCAACTGCGCCGAGGGCCCCACCGACACCCCGTGCGGCGTCTGCCCGAGCTGCGTCGAACTCGCCCGCGGCGGCAGCGGCTCGCTCGACGTCATCGAGATCGACGCGGCGAGCCACAACGGCGTCGACGACGCCCGCGACCTGCGGGACCGCGCCGTGTTCGCCCCGGCTCGTGACCGCTTCAAGATCTTCATCCTCGACGAGGCGCACATGGTGACGCCGCAGGGCTTCAACGCGCTGCTCAAGCTCGTCGAGGAACCCCCGGAGCACGTCAAGTTCATCTTCGCGACGACCGAGCCCGAGAAGGTCATCGGCACGATCCGGTCGCGCACCCACCACTACCCGTTCCGGCTCGTCCCGCCCGCGACCATGCTCGAGTACGTCGAGCAGCTGTGCGCGCAGGAGTCGGTCGGCGTCGCACCCGGCGTCCTGCCGCTCGTGGTCCGCGCCGGTGGCGGTTCGGTGCGCGACACCCTGTCCCTGCTCGACCAGCTCATGGCCGGCAGCGAGGACGGCGGCATCGCCTACGAGCGCGCCGTCGCCCTGCTCGGGTACACCGACGCCGCGCTGCTCGACGACGTCGTGGACGCCCTCGCCGTGGCCGACCCGGCGTCGGCCTTCGCCGCGATCGACCGCGTCGTCCAGACCGGGCAGGACCCGCGTCGGTTCGTCGAGGACCTGCTCGAGCGGCTGCGCGACCTCATCGTCGTCGCCGCGACGAACGAGAGCGCGGGCGCCGTGCTCCGCGGCATCTCCCCGGAAGACCTCGACACCATGGCCCGACAGGCCGGGGTGTTCGGCGCGAACGGGCTCTCCCGTGCCGCGGACATCGCGAACCGAGCGCTCACCGAGATGACGGGTGCCACCTCGCCCCGTCTGCACCTCGAACTCATGATCGCGCGCATGCTCGTGCCGGAGGCCGACGACTCCCAGCGCGGTGCCCTCGCCCGCGTCGAGCGCCTCGAACGCCGCGTCGGGGTCGACGACCCCTCAGCGCAGCACGCGCTCCCGCCCGTCACCGCCGCGCCGCAGCCCGTCCGGCAGACCACTCCGGCCGCTGCGCCCGTGGCTGCCGTTCCGGCTGCGACTGCTCCGTCCACGACTGCTCCGTCCGCGCCCGCGGCCGCTCCGACGACGTCCGTCGACCGCGCTTCGTCCGGAACGGCTCCCGCGGCGACGGCTCCCGCGGCCCTCGACGAGACCCAGGGCACGCCCGCGGCGGGCACGGATGCTGCGCAGAGCGCGACGGCGTCCTGGGCTGCGGCCGTACCCGACGCCCCCTTGTCGGCAGGTGCTCCGTCGCCGAGCGCCGCCGAGCGCCGCGGATCGTCGGCCGGTGCTCCGACCTCCGCCGCTGCGCCGACGCCGGGAGCGCCGGCCGGAGCAGCGACGTCCTCGTCGACCGGGGTCGGGACCGTCATCGGCGACGAGCCCGCCGTGGTCCCGGTCACGCCGATCGGTCTCCAGCAGATGCGGGACAGCTGGTCGCAGGTCGTCGAGCACGTGCAACGTGCGAAGCGGTCCGCCTGGGCCGTGGTGACCACCGCGCAGGTGACCGCGCTGCGCGACGACGTCCTGACGCTGACGTTCCCGAGCCAGCAGGACGTCGCCTCCTTCAAGGAGATGAGCGACCCGGCCACCAGCGTCAGCGAACTGCTGCGGAGCGCGATCATCGACGTCCTCGGCATGCGGGTGAAGTTCGTCGCCCGCGGTCCCGGGGGAGCGCGCCAGCAGGCACCGGCCGCCGCCCCCGCGCAGCAGCCGGCGCCCGCGCAGCAGTCCGCCGCGCCGCAGGCCCCCGCGCAGGAGGCCCCCGCACAGCAGGCCCCCGCACAGCAGGCGTCGGCGCGACAGGTCGCGATGCCGCAGCAGGCCGCTGACCAGCAGCCGCCCGCACCTGTGCAGCCCGCACGCGTCGAACAGTCCGTTCCGCCGCAGGAGGCGCCTCGTCCGCAGGAGACAGTCCCTCCCCAGGAGACCGCGCGTCCGCAGACGACTGCCCGTCCGCAGGCGACCTCGCCGACCGCTGCACGGCAGGACCCCGTGCAGCGTTCGTCGGACGACGACGGCGCGGCGGATCGCCGTACCTCCGGTCCGGCCTCTGCCGGAGCAGCGCCCGCGTCCAGCCCGGTCACCGACTGGGCGGTCGCGACGATCCCCGCGACCGACCCGACCGTCGGTGCCGTGCCCGAGGACGTCGAGCCGTCCTGGGCGGCGCCGTTCGGCGTCGTCCCGTCCGACGCGACCGTGGCGCCCGCCGAGCGCACCGCCCCGGCCGAGCGCACCGCACCGGACGACCGCTCGCCGGCGTCGCCCGGAGCCCCCGCCACCACGGCGCCCGCGGCCCGCAGCACGGGGTCCGGAGCCCCGACGCCCGCCGGCGGTGAGGACGTCCCCGTCGACGACTACCCGCTCGACGACGAGCCCTACGACGACGGGGCCCCGTTCCCGGACCCGGGCCGAGGTGGCGGCGAGCGTCCCGGCCGAGTCGCGGACTCCGGCCATGGCACCGGCTCCCGTTCGGCAGCAGCGGCACCGGCAGGCCCCACCGCCGCTCCCCAGACCGCGGCTCGGGTCGGCCAGTCCGCGGCGCCGGCGACCGCCACGCAGCAGCGACCGGCGTCGAACGCCGTGCGTCGAGCCCCGGTGCCCGGCCGCTACGGCGAGGCCGTCGTGCGTGAGATCCTCGGCGCGCAGTTCATCGAGGAGACGTCGCTGTCCGAGGGTGGTGCCTGATGTACGACGGCATCGTCCAGGACCTGATCGACGAGTTCGGCCGCCTGCCCGGCATCGGCCCGAAGTCGGCGCAGCGCATCGCGTTCCACATCCTGCAGACCGAGTCCTTCGACCCGAGCCGGCTGTCCGAACTCCTGGCCGACGTCAAGGAGCGGGTCCGCTTCTGCGAGGTGTGCGGCAACGTCACCGAGAACGTGCGCTGCAGCATCTGCCGTGACCCGCGCCGGTCCCCGGCGACGATCTGCGTCGTGGAGGAGGCCAAGGACGTCGCCGCCATCGAGCGGACCCGGGAGTTCCGAGGGCTCTACCACGTGCTCGGCGGCGCGATCAGCCCGATCGACGGCATCGGCCCCGACGACCTCCGGATCCAGCAGCTCATGGTCCGGCTCGCGGACGGCACGGTCGACGAGGTGATCATCGCCACCGACCCGAACCTCGAGGGCGAGGCGACGGCCACCTACCTGAGTCGACTGCTCGTGCCGATGGGGATCCGGACGACCCGGTTGGCGTCCGGCCTGCCCGTCGGCGGCGACCTCGAGTACGCCGACGAGGTCACCCTCGGCCGTGCCTTCGAGGGTCGGCGCCAGGTCGGCGGCTGAGCCACACGCTCGATCGTTGCGTCGGAGCCGCCTCCGCCGCAACAACCCGAGATGACCCTCTACGATTGACCCGCCGCGTGACGTCGCGGTGAACCGTCCCCAGGAGGGCGTGCCCGTGGCCTTGATCG
>JASCOJ010000194.1 GCA_029959645.1 Microbacteriaceae bacterium PS02332
GGCGGGGGCCGCGACCCATGTTAAAACGCCCCGGCCGCGCCCCCCCCCCCCGGCCCCCCCCCCCCGGGCGGGGCACGGCGTCGGCGAGGGCGTGTTCGTCGTCGACGACGAGGGCGCGGACGGGGGTTCCGTCGGTGCGCTGCAGCGGTTGGTCGGCCATCGCTCGGAGCCTATCGACCGTGCCCTCGCCCGCGGTCATCCGGCGCTGCTCAGGTCGTAGACCGTCTGGCCGCCGACCGTGGTGCTCGCGAAGTCGTCCTCCACCCACTGCTTGATCTGGCTCGACGTCGACGAGCCACCGCCCATGCCACCGCCGTTGCCGGAGGCGATGTAGTAGGCGATCTTGCCCTCCTGCACGTACGCCTTGAACTCGGCAAGGGTGGGTGCTGGGTCGCTGGACCAGCCGCCGATCGCCATCACCGCGGTGTTCGTGTCGAGCTCCAGCTGCGCCGCGGACTGGGATCCGTCGACCGCTGCCGCCCACGTCGTGTCCGTGGCCTTCAGTAGCTTCTCCAGCGCCGACGACGTCGACGCGCCGCCGCCCATCCCGCCGCCGACGCGCGCACCACCGTCGGAGTCCGTGTCGGTCGAGGACCCGGGCGGGCCGCTCTGGGTGCCGCTGCGCGCATCACCGGGCCGGGTACCGGTCTCGCCGGAGGGCATCTGCCCGGACGGCATCGTACCGGAGGTGCCGTTCGGCGGGGTGCCCCCTGGGCCCTGCTGCGACCTGTCGCTCTCGCTGGTCGACCCGCCGGGGCCGCCGGCGCCGCCGGGCGCACCGCCCATGCCGCCGCCGGAGGACCCGGAGGGGCCGACGGACGGGATGGAGCCGGAGTGCGCCACCGTGGTGGTGGCGAAGGCGTACGCGGTGGTACCGGTCAGCCCGAACAGGGTGCCGGCGAGGACGCCGATGGTGACGAGCTTCCGGAGGGTGGGGACGCTGCCGATGACGATCGCGGCGGCGGAGAGGAGCCCACCGACGAGGACCACCCAGCGCAGCCAGGGCAGCCAGGACGCGTTCTCGTTCAGCAGGCACCAACCCCAGGAAGAGGTGCTCCCGACCATCGCGGCGAGACCGAGGCGGCCGGTGACCCGCTCGCGGGCCTCCCAGAGCAGCGCACCGCCGGTGCCGACCAGGCCGGCGATCGCGGGGACGAGTGCGACCGTGTAGTACGGGTGGATCGTGCCCGACATGAAGGAGAACACGAGGCCGGTGACGATCAACCAGCCGCCCCAGAGGACCAGGCCGGCGCGCGGGAGTTCACCGATGTGCTGACGGCCGATGACGACCAGGCCGAGGACGAGCGCGATGAGCGCCGCCGGCAGCAGCCAGGAGATCTCCAGACCCATCTCGGAGGAGAAGAGTCGGTCGAGGCCCGTCGCGCCGCCGAAGGAGCCACCTGCGGTGCCGTTGCCGCCCATCCCGCCCCCGTTGCCGGAGCCGCCGAAGATCCGGCCGAGGCCGTTGTAGCCGAACACCAGGTCGAGGACCGTGTTGTTCGTCGAGCCGCCGATGTACGGGCGGGCGTCGGAGGGCCAGAGCCACACCGCGACGACCCACCAGCCCGCCGAGGCGACCAGCGAGACCGCGGCGATCAGCAGCCCGATGATGCGCTTGCCCCACGAGGTGCGCGCGGCGAGGAGGTACACCAGGCCGAAGGCCGGCAGGACCAGGAGGCCCTGCAGCATCTTCGTCAGGAACGCGAAGCCGAGGGCGACACCGGCGAGGGCGATCCACCGCCAGCTGCCGCGGGGAAGCGCCCGGACGGTGCAGTACGCGCCGGTGGTCATCAGCAGGACCAGGAGTGCGTCCGGGTTGTCGAACCGGAACATCAGTGCTGCGGCCGGGGTGGCGGCGACGGCGAACCCGGCGAGCAACGCGCCCGTGTTCGCGGTCGTGGTCCCGAGACGGGCCAGGGTGCGGCGGACCGTTCCCCACACCAGCGCCACCGACCCGACGGCCATGAGCGCCTGCGGGAGCAGGAGACTGAACGACGAGAACCCGAACAAGCGCGCGGAGAGCACCATCACCCACAGCGACGCGGGCGGCTTGTCCACGGTGATGAAGTTCGACGAGTCGAGGGAGCCGAAGAAGAACGCCTCCCAGGACTTCGTGCCGGCCTGCACGGCCGCGGCGTAGAAGGAGTTGGCGTACCCGGACGAGCTGAGGTCCCAGAGGTAGACGACGGCGGTGACGACGAGCAGCAGCCAGAACGCCGGGCGCAGCCAGGGGGCGTCGGTCCGCTCGCCGAGGAAGAGCCGAGGGACGGCTCGGCGACGCACGAGCGCACCCGTGTGCGCTCGGTCGCGACGGTCGGTCACGGGGATCGGGTACGTGGTCATGACGGAGACGTTGTCAACCCCGTCCCCACTGGTCCTCAGCGGCAGCTATGCGGCGTCTAAGACCGGCCAGTACAGTCCCCGACCCGTGCCGTGGATCACTTAGCGTCCGCAGAGGATCCGGCAATGCTGCATGGACGCGGGCCGGTGAGCGTGACGGGATGGCACAGACGACGACCGCGGCACGACCACGCAGAGCACGTGCACGACGCATCCCACCAGCTCGCGAAGTCCTTCGTGACCTGGTCCGCGGACGCGCAGACCAGGCCCGCTGGGAGCGTCCAGCACTCCTCGGACTGCTCGTCGCAACGGCAGTGCTCTACCTCGTGGACCTCAGCGTGAGCGGATGGGCGAACGCGTTCTACGCAGCCGCCGTGCAGGCCGGCAGCCAGAGCTGGGAAGCGTTCTTCTACGGATCATCCGACGCCGCCAACGCGATCACCGTCGACAAACCACCCGCGTTCCTGTGGGTCATCGGTCTCTTCGTCCGTGTCTTCGGGTTGAGCTCCTGGTCGATCCTCGCCCCGGAGGCGCTGATGGGTGTGGCGACCGTGGCGATCCTCTACCGGATCATCCGCCGCCGCTTCTCCGCCGGCGCCGCCCTCACCGCCGGCGCGGCACTCGCGACCACGCCGGTCGCGGCGTTGATGTTCCGGTACGACAACCCGGACGCGCTCCTCGTGCTGCTCATGGTGGGCGCGATCGCGCTGACGCTCAGGGGGATCGAGACCGGCACGATGCGGTGGGTGGTCTGGGCCGGCGTCCTCATCGGGTTCGGGTTCCTCACCAAGCAGCTGCAGGCGTTCCTGGTGCTGCCACCCCTGATCGGTGTGTACCTGTGGGCGTCGCCGCGGCCGGTGCTCCGCCGGGTCGGGCACCTGCTCGCCGCGGCTGCCGCGCTCGTGGTGTCCGCCGGTTGGTGGGTCGCGATCGTCGAGCTCGTCCCCGCGTCGGCCCGTCCCTACATCGGCGGGTCGCAGACGAACGACTTCCTCGAGCTGACGTTCGGCTACAACGGGTTGGGACGGGTCACCGGCGACGAGGCCGGCAGCGTCGTTCCCGGCAGCGGCACCACCGGTGCCGGGTCCTGGGGTGCCACCGGTCCGACACGGCTGTTCGGGTCCGAGTTCGCGACCCAGATCACCTGGCTGCTCCCCGCCGCCCTGGTCCTGCTCGTCGTCGCGATCATCGCCGTCGGCGTCCGGCACCGCACCGACCCTCGTCTGGCGACGATCACGGTCCTCGGCCTGTCGCTGCTGACCACCGGCCTGGTGTTCAGCTACATGGGCGGCATCTTCCACCCGTACTACACGGTCGCTCTCGCGCCCTACATCGCCGGGCTCGTCGGTGTCGGGGCCGGCCTGCTGTGGCAGCGGCGGACGCAGCTGGCGTGGCGGATCGTCGCCGCTGCCACCGTGGCCCTCACCGGTTCGTGGTCGTTCCACCTGCTCTCGACGGCGTCGACGTGGCAACCGTGGATCCGCTGGACCGTCCTCGCTGCAACCGTCATCGCCGCGGTCCTGGTGCTGATGCCCCGACGGGGGCGGCCATCGAGCGTGGTCACCGTCAGCGCGGTCCTCGTTGCCGCGCTGCTCGGCCCGACCGCGTTCTCCGTGCAGACCGTCACCGTCAGTCACACCGGTGCGCTGCCCTCCGCAGGACCCTCCGTCAGCTCCGGCGGCGGCCAGGGCGGCCCCGGGAGGCAGGGCGGACCAGGCGGTCAGGGCGGTCAGGGAGGCAGCACGCAGACCGGCACCGGCGGGGGCGCACCGACCGGGCAGGGTGGTCCTGGCGGATCCGCACCCGGCGCGCCGAATGCGTCTGGTGGACGGTCCTCCACCAGCGCGAACGCCTCGACCGGTGGCCGTCCCGGCGGCGGTGTGGGTGGCGGCGGCATCCTCGGCGGCTCGACCGACGTGGCGGCTGCGCTGCGGACGGCCTTGTCGGAGGACGCAGACAGCTACACCTGGGTCGCAGCAACGGTCGGGTCCAACAGCGCGGCGACCTACCAGCTCGCCACCGGAGACCCGGTCATGGCGATCGGTGGCTACAACGGCACCGACCCGTCGCCGACCCTGGCGCAGTTCCAGCAGGACGTCGCCGAGGGTGAGATCCACTACTTCATCCCGGGCTCCTCGAGCGGCTCGGACACCGCCGCCACGAAGATCACCGCGTGGGTGGAAGCGCACTACACCGCCACCTCCATCGGCGGTACCACCGTCTACGACCTCAGCGCGTCATCCTGACGGCGACGAGGACCCCGGCCGGCCCCCCCCGGCCGGGGGGGGGGGGCCGGGGGGGGGGGCGCGGGGGGGTTTTAACCAA
>JASCOJ010000195.1 GCA_029959645.1 Microbacteriaceae bacterium PS02332
GCCCCGAGTTGCGCCCCGCTGCACGCACCGCGCCCCGTCGCGACAGGGCGCGATGGTCGCGACGGGGCGCGGACCGGAGGGGGAGGCGCGGCGGGCCTCCCGGGTCGGCTCCCGCCCGTCGGATGGTCACCGCCGCGGCCACCGCGTACGTCGTCAACTGCCTGTGGGGCACCGCGGTCGCGGTGCGGGTGATCCGCACCCGGAAGCTGCGGGTGGTGCACCACGGCCTGTTCGTGGTGACCGCCGTCGCCACGGTCGCCGCCGCGACGACACCGGTGTGGACGCGGTCCCGAGCCGGCCTGTTCCTGCTGCCCGCGCTCGTGCCGCTCGCACTGGCTCCACGCGTCGACCCACGCTCCGGAGCACACTGGAGGACCGCGGTCGCCGCGGCGCCGTCCTACCTGGGGGCGGTCCTCGCGCGGCGCTGACCGCCCACCGGGAGGACACGCAGTGGAACTCATCGAGGCCATCCGGCGCCGGCGCACCACGAACGGTGCGTTCCTGCCGGACCCGGTGTCCGAGGAGCACCAGCGACTGTTGGTCGAGCTCGCCGGACGGGCCCCCTCACAGCTGAACAGCCAGCCGTGGCGGTTCGTCCTCGTCGAGGAGCGCGACACGATCGACCGGATCGCCGACATCAGCGGCGCGACGATGACGCAGACGATGTCCGAGGGGACGTTCTTCGAGCGCTACCGGCCGTACTTCCGGTTCTCGCAGGCCGAGATGGACGAGCGACGCGACGGCATGCTGTTCGACAAGCTGCCGAAGGCCCTCCGGCCGTTCACGAGCCAGGTGTTCACCAAGCGCGGGCAGTTCCTCATGAACGCGTTGCGCGTGCCGCAGACCCTCGGCGCGGAGAACCGGGCGCTCGTCGCCGGGTCACCGCTGCTGCTCGGCGTGATGCTCGACCGCGACGAGTACCGGAAGGAGGCCCGCAACGCCTTCTACTCGGTGTTCAGCATGGGGGCGGCGATGGAGAACATCTGGCTCGCCACCACCGAGCTCGGCCTCGGCATCCAGTTCGTGTCGTTCCCGATGGAGACCGCGGAGGCGTGGGCGCAGGTGGAGTCCCTGCTCGCGGTCCCGCCCGAGCTCGAGCTGATGGCGGTCTACCGGATCGGGTACACCCCGCCGGAGCGCCGACGCCCCGCGATCGACTGGGTCTCGAACGAGCGGAAGCGGCCCTCGCAGTACGTGTTCCGCGGCACGTGTGCGACACCGCAGCAGGGGTGGGACGACGCCTCCACGGTGGGGCACATCGCGACGGGGGCCCACGGCCAGGCCGCAGCGGCACCGAGCACGATGGACGAGAGCACGACGACGGAGGGGACCACCTGATGACCGCGACGCCGACCGGCCTGGGTTCCCCGGGCCTCCAGGCCGTCACGTCCACGGCACCGGCCCTGCCGGGGCGACCGTGGATCGAGCAGGCGTGGCGGGACGTCGTCTTCGTGCACTGGCGCGTCGACGTGTCCGCCGTCGCGCCGCTGCTGCCGTCCGGCACCTGGCCGGACACCATGGCACCCGACGGTTCCGACGACGGGGTCACCACGTGGGTGGGCCTCATCGCGTTCAGCTTCGAGGACACCCGGTTCCCGCCGTTCGGGCCCCTCGGCCGGACCGGCAGCGTCGGTGACTTCCTCGAGGTGAACGTCCGCGTCTACACGCGGGACACGGTCGGCCGACGCGGGGTGGTGTTCCTGTCCCTCGACGCCGGGAAGTTCCTGCCCGCGGTCGGGGCCCGCGTCGGCACCGGCACGCCGTACCACTGGGCGCGGACGGCCCGCCGGCGGTCGGGTGACCGGATGGCCTACGCGGTGCGGCGACACGGGACGCACCTGCGGTCCGTGCTCGAGGTGGAGGTCGGGCCGGCCGTCCCCGAGCCGACGCCCCTCGAGTCGTTCCTCACCGCCCGCTGGGGCATGCACGTGGGGCGGGCCGGCCGGACGACGTGGTGGCCGAACGAGCACGACCCGTGGGTGCTGCACCGGGCGACGCTCCGGGCGCTGCGCGACGACCTGATCGGTGCGGCGGGACTGCCCCTCGGGCTGACCGAGCTCGAACCGGACTCGGTGCTGTACTCCCCCGGGGTCGTGACGCGGTTCGCGGGGCCGAGGGCCTGACCGCGGCGGTCCGGCGCGCGGCGGTCCAGCGGCCCCTCGGGGGACAGCGGCTGACCGCGGGCGGCACCACGCCGGGTAGAAGGGGTGCATGACTCGAGTGGCTGTGGTGACCGGTGGTTCGGCTGGACTGGGACGGGCCACGGTCCGGGAGCTCGCGGCACGCGGCTGGGACGTCGCCGTGCTCGCGCGCGGTGCGGACGGGGTGCACGCGACCGTCGCGGAGGTCGAGGCCGCCGGGCAACGCGGCCTCGCGCTCGTCGCGGACGTCGCCGACCGGCAAGCCGTGGAGGACGCCGCCGACCGGGTCGAGGCCGAGCTCGGTCCGATCGACCTGTGGGTGAACGGCGTGATGGTCGGGGTGTTCGGGCGGTTCCTCGACACCGCGCCGGAGGACTTCGAGCGTGCGACGCAGGTCGACTACCTCGGGTTCGTGAACGGCACGCGTGCGGCCTTGTCGCGCATGGTGCCACGCGACTCCGGGCACGTGATCCAGGTCGGCTCGGCACTCGGCTCGCGCGGCATCCCGCTGCAGGGCGCCTACTGCGGGTCGAAGCACGCCATCGTCGGGTTCACCGAGTCGGTGGTGTCCGAGCTCCTCGAGCAGGGCAGCAAGGTCAAGGTCAGCCGGGTCGACATGCCGGCGCTCAACACGATCCAGTTCGGCTGGGTGAAGTCGACGCTCCCCCACCACGCGCAGCCCGTCGCGCCGATCTACCAGCCCGAGGTCGGTGCCCGTGCGATCGCCGCCACCGCTGAACGCCCCCGCCGCCGTACCTGGGTCGGCGAGTCCACGGTCTACACGATCCTCGGCAACCGGATCAGCGGTCGGTTCGCCGACTGGTACGCCGCGAAGACCCTGGTCAGCGGGCAGCAGATCGCGGAGAAGGACGGCGAGGAGATCGGCGTCAACCTGTACGAGCCGGTCCCCGGTGACCACGGTGCACACGGTGCCTTCGACGAGCAGGCGCACGCCTGGTCGCCGCAGACCTGGTGGGTCGAGCACCGTCGGGTCGGCAACGGGATCATCGGCGCGGCGCTCGGAGTCGCCGGGGTCGCCCTCGCCGCGGCGGCTGGACGACGCCGATGAGCGCGCGCACACGTCGCCAGGACCGCGCAGCCCTGGTCGAGGCGCTCCGCGCCGCCTTCGGGGTCGCGCACCTCGTCGGCTCACGCCGGGCCCTCGGCAGGCCGGCCGTCCTCGGCCGGGTCCTCGGCGTCCGCCAGCTCGCGCAGGCGGCGCTCACCGCGCGGGCAGCCTCGCCCGAGGCGCACACGCTCAGCGCGGCCGTCGACGCCGTGCACGGGCTGACGATGGTGCCCCTCGCGCTGTTCGACCGGCAGTCGCGGCGCTTCGCGATCCGTCAGGTCTGGATCGCGACGCTGCTCACCGTGCTCGAGGTCGGGCTCGTCGGGACGGGTCGGCGACGGCGGTCCTGACTCGGGCCCGGAGCGTGATCCGGGTTGTCGTTCCCATCGCACTCATTGGGTCTTCGACTGTGGAATACAGAATACGGGTTCTCCTTCCCTCTCCGAAAGGTGGACCCCATGGTCATCCGACCTGCCGTCCTCGGCACCGCCGCGGTGCTCTCCGCGAGTCTCCTCGTCCCCGCGACGATCGCGACAGCCGCGGTCGCCGCACCGCCGTCGAAGCCGTCCGCGTCGTCGTCCTCTGGTGCGATCACCGAGGTCACGCAGCAGCAGAAGCGACTCGGCGCCCTGCACTACGTCCGCGTGGCCGTCACCGTGTCCGCCTCGACCGTGGTGTACCTGGCGGACGCTTCCGGCGAGGTGGTCGCAGCCGAGGACGCCACTCCGGAGCACCCGGCGGTCTTCCAGGTCACGCCGAACGGTGACGACTCCGCCCGCTACACCGTTCGCGACGGCGCGAGCGAGCGCACCCTGGACGTCGACTTCCGCGGGCTCGGCCTCTCCGCGCCGGTGGAACAGCTCGACGAACGGGAGATCGACCACCTCGAGCGGCAGGTCGTCGCCGGGCAGCTGGACCACCGGATCCGGTACGAGGCCGCGCCCGGGGCCGAGGTGACGGTGTCCGCGAACGGGCACTCGTCCACCGGTGTCGCCGACCCGGACGGCGTCGCGGTCGTCGACGTGCACTTCCGCCGCGGGGGCAACGCCCTCGCGGCGCAGCAGACGCTGAACGGCAAGTCGTCCGACGCCGAGGTGTCGCGCTACCTCTTCGACACCGCGGGCAGCGGCGGAGCGGGCCACGATGATGCGGACGGCCGCGAGACCGGTAGCGCCGACGCCAGCGCCCGCGAAACCGGCAACGCCAGCGCCCGCGAGACCGGCAACGCCAGCGCCAGCGCCCGCGAGACCGGCTACGCCAGTGCCCGCGAGACCGGCACCGGCAACGCCTCCGGCGGCGCGCCCGGCGATGGCGCAACCCTGCCGTCCGACCCGGCGTTCGCGGGCGCGGGGGGGCCCCGCCCCCCCCGCCCGGGGGGGGGGGGGGGGGGGGGCCGGCCCCC
>JASCOJ010000196.1 GCA_029959645.1 Microbacteriaceae bacterium PS02332
ACCTCCGGCGCCGCCGCCGCGCCCGGCCCGGGCAGCGGCACCGCCGGCGGCTCCGGTCCGGCGGGCGCCGGCGGCCGGCCCGTCGGGATCGACCGCACCGGCGACTGGAGCACCGCGACCGCCTACGACTCCGCGGTGCCGACCATCCAGGCGACCGCGTCGTGGCACACGGTCGGCCTGGCCGGTGTCGTCGCGGCCGTCTTCCTGGTGCTCATCGCCGGTCCGCTCGCGCTGCTCGCGCGGGCCCTCCGCGACCGCCTCCCGCGCCTCCCGTCCGGGCTCACCGGCCGCAACCGTCCGAGGTCCGCGCGGGCCCGCGGTGAGGAGACCCTGCCCACCTGGGTGTCGGTGTCCGTGAGCGTCGGCCTGGCCGGGCTCCTCACGCTGCTCGGCACCGGCGTCGCCCTGGAGGCCCGCTACCTCCGCCTCGCCGTCGGTGTGCTCGCGGGCACGGCCGTCCTGACCGCGGGCGTGGTGGTGGCGACCCGGTGGGCGGCCGGCCCGGACCGGCGCACGGTGACGGTCCACCTGTCCCCGTGGCTCGTGCTCGCGGCGGTGGTCGGCAGCGGCATGACCCGCGCCCTCGACCTCTCCCCCGCGCTCCTCGTGGGCGTGCTGCTCGTGCCGACTGCCCGCACCGACGTCGGCACCGGCGCGATGCGGCTCGGGGCCGGGACCGCGTCCGGCGTCCGGAGCGCGACGTGGCGGTCGACGACCCTGCTCGTGCTCGCCGTGGCCGGGTGGGTGCTGCACAGCGTCGTCCCGAGCGCGGGCTTCGGCGGGTCGCTCGTCTCCGAGTTCGCGAGCACCCTGTGCATCGGCGGTCTGGGCGCCCTCGCGGTGACCCTCGTGCCGGTCGGGGGGTCCGCCGGAGCCGTCCTCGCGGCCTCCGGTCGGGTGCGCTGGGCGGCCGTCACCGGCACCACCGTCGCGCTGGCGACGGCGGTCACGGTCGGCGACGCGGTCCGCGCGGTCCCGCCCTCCACGGTCGTCACGGCCGTCGTCGGCTGCCTCGTCCTCGCCGCGGCGACCTGGGCGTGGCACCGCACCACCCGTCGGGACGCGCGCGCCTGACGCACGCTCGGCCTCCCGGCCGCGGTCCGGGTGACGCGGGTCGACCGGCCGGGAGGCCCACCCCCGGTCCGGCGCACCGCTCGCGCCGTACGCTGGTCGCGGTGCCGCAGCCGCACCGGACGAGCAGGCAGGAGCGGGCAGGAGCGACGATGCGCGAGAACGGATCCGACTACGACCCGACGCGGTTCCGCGAGGTCTTCGAAGGCAGTTTCACCTACGCGAACGGCTTCCAGCGGAACACGCACCGCTGCGCCGACCGCCGGGCGCTCCGTGAGCCGGACACCGGCCGGTCCTGGACCTACGCCGAACTCGGCGACGCGGGCGACCGCGTCGGGGGCTGGCTCCTCCGGCACGGCGTCGGGCCGGGCTCGGTCGTCATGGTGGAGTTGGCCAACTCGCCCGAGTTCGCGGTCCTCTACCTCGCGTGCCACCGGATCGGTGCCGTGTTCTCGCCGACCAACTTCCGGCTCGCACCCGGCGAGGTGGCGTTCATCATCGAGGACTCCGCTCCGGTCGTCATCGTCGTCGACGCCGCGCGCGCCGACGACATGGACACCGCGCTGGCCGCCGCCCCGCACGGTCCCCGGCACGTCGTCGTGGTCGGTGACGGACCGCACACGTCCTTCGCCGAGCTGCTGGCCGCGGACCCGGTGTCCGCGGACGAGCTCGCCGCGATCGGTCCCCGGACGGTCTACGACGAGACCACCCGGCTGTACACGTCCGGGACGACCGGGCGGCCGAAGCCCGTGCCCCTGCCGAGCCTGGTGGAGGTGCTCAGCGCGCACGACGTCGTGATGCACTTCCCCCTCACGCCGTTCGACCGGACGCTGAACATGTCGCCGCTGTTCCACCGTGGCGGGCTGTACTCCGGCGGCCCGAACCCGGTGTTCTACGTCGGCGCCGAGCTCATGACGCTCCGGCACTTCGACGCCGACCGGGTGCTCGACCTCGTCGAGACCGAGCAGCTGACGTTCCTCATCGGTGCGCCACCGAACCTCGTGCAGCTCGCGAACGCGCAGGAGGCCCGTCCGCGCGACCTCTCCTCGCTGCACGGCATCGTGACGATGGGCGCTCCCCTCGACCGGGCGGCGGCCCTGCGCTTCCAGGACCTGCTGACCCCGCGGCTCTTCAACGGGTACGGCACCACCGAGACCTTCTGGAACACGTTCCTGCGGCCGGAGGACCTGCCCGACGGTGCCGGGTCGACGGGGCGCGCCTCCACGGACGACGACGTGGCGGTCGTCCGGGTCTACGCGGACCGGCTCGCGGAACCGACGGACACGGTGGCGAAGGACGGCGTCGAGATCGGCGAGTTCGCCGTGCGGACGGTCAAGTCGGGCTACTCCTACCGGAACCCGGGACTCGAGGCGGAGAAGTTCGCCGACGGCTGGTTCCACCCGGGTGACCTCGCGACGTGGGACGAACACGAGCGGGTGACGATCGTCGGCCGCAAGGACGACATGCTCATCTCCGGCGGCGAGAACGTGCACCCGGTCCAGGTCGAGGCTGCCCTGCAGGAGCACCCCGGCGTCGCGGACTCGATCGTGGTCGGGGTCGCCGACGAGCAGTGGGGCGAGGTCGTCACCGCCTACGTCGTCCGCGCTCCCCGGGGGCTGCCCGACGACGACGCCGCCGCGGTCGCCGAGCTCGAGGCCTTCATGGCCGCCCACCCGACCCTCGCCCGGTACAAGCGTCCTCGGCGGTACCGGTTCGTGGCCGACGTCCCGGTGAACGCGACCGGCAAGAAGGTGCACTACCTGGCGAAGGCGACCGCGGCCGAGGACCAGGCGGCGGGCCGGTTCATCGCGCCGTAGCCGCGTCGTGGGGCCTGCTGCGGTTCAGTGCTTCGGCGCGGACCGGGCGAAGAGCCCCGGGAGCAGGCCGCCGATCTTCGTGCCGACGCAGAGGCTCACGAAGGTCGCGAGCGGGTTCGCCAACGCCGCGGCGTCGGAGGTCGCGACGGCGACGAGCCCGACCGTGCCCGGCACGAGGAGCAGGAACGCCGGTCGGAACGAGACCGTCGCGGGGACCACCGGCACCACCCGCTCCAGGAACCGGGTCGCGACGAAGAGCACCGCCGCGGCGCCGCCGGTCGCGACCACGCTGCCGACGAGCGGGGTGAGCCCGGCGACGAGGGCGTACGCGGCGACCATGACGACGACGGACGCCGCCGTGAGCCGGGAGCCCGACCCGAAGACCAGGCTGATGCCCGTCGCGAGCACCACGACGGCGACCCAGGACACCCAGTACGGCGGCACCGCCTCCCACCCGGCCCGGTCGTTGCCGATCCCCGCGACCTCGCCGACGAGCGCGGCCGAGGTCGGGTCGACGTGCAGGCCGGTCACCGCGCTGCCCGCGGCGATGCCCGCGGCCATGAACCCGAGCATGATGAGCCCCTGCACGAGGCGGGCCGACCCGGTGACGATGTCGGCGGCGGTGAGTTCGAGGAGCGCGTTCGTGATGAGCGCGCCGGGCACGAACACCGCGACCGGGGCACAGACGGCGTAGAGCGGGACGTGGTCGAACCCGGTCGTGGCGGCGACGAGCCCGACGACCGCGGTCGAGCAGAACGCGGCGAGGAAGGGCACGACGGCCACCGCCTCGCGGAACCGCCGGAGCAGCAGGCCGATGACGCCGACGAGGGCCCCGACCCCGAGGGCGAGGAGGATCGCCCACCACGGGCAGCGGAACACCACCGCGAGGCCCGCCGAGGTCAGGGCGTTGCCGAGCACCCAGGGCAGGGCCGCCGGCGGCCGGGTGCCCTGCCGGATGCTCCGGACGCGGGCCGGGATCGCCGCGAGGGGGACGGCGCCGTCCTCGAGTCCGAGCACGAGCCGGTTGGCGCGGGCCGACTGCCGGAAGGAGAGCTCGACGCCCTCGGCGTTGACGATGGTGGCGGCACCGGTCGCGGTCTCGCTGACGATGACGAGCGCGGGCAGGACACCGATCGCGAGGCCGTCCCCGACCCCGGCGGCGTCGCGGGTCTTCTCGAGCGCCAGGCGCACGTCCGTGACGCTGCTGCCGGCGTCGAGGAGCAGGGCGCCGAGTGTGCCGAGCAGCATGCCGACGGGGACGGTCTCGCCGTCGATCACCTCGACGTGCGACTCCGGGCGCCGGAGCGCGTCACGCAGGTTCGTCAGTGCGCTCCCGATCCCGACCACCAGGGAAGCGTACCGACGGCCGGCGCGGTGGCAGTACCCCCGGTGGGACTCGAACCCACACCTCGGCGATGTTGAGTCGTGTGTCGGTCACCCATCCCGACGTACCCCCGGTGGGACTCGAACCCACACCTCGGCGATTTTAAGTCGCATGCCTCTACCGATTGGGCCACGGGGGCGCACCGTGGCCGCGGGCCGGACGGAGCCGCACCAGCCTACCGAGACGAGCGCCGGGGGGCCCCCCCCCCGGGGGGGGGGCCCCCGCGGGCGGGGG
>JASCOJ010000197.1 GCA_029959645.1 Microbacteriaceae bacterium PS02332
GCCCGGCGGGGGCGGGGCCCGCCGCCGGTGCTGCGATCGTCGGCGGCGCGGCCACCGTCGCCGGTGCTGCTGCTGCTGCCGGTACGCCGGTCGGCTGGACGGCGCAGGCCGTCGGCGGTCCCACCGCACCGGCACCGCTGCACGGCTCCACCCGCCACGGCGCGGCGGGGTCGCGCGCCGTCCCCGCGGTGACCCCGACCGCCGCCGTCGCCGGACGCCCGGCCGACGGTCACCGTGGAGCGCACGTCCTCGGTGCCGTGCCGACCGGAGCGCCGGTCGCCGACGCCGTCACACCGGGTGGCACCGCGACCACACCGACCCTGTCCGTCGGCCAGCCGCCCCTCGGCGGAGCACCCGCCACGGCCCTGCAGCCGCCGGCACCGGTCCTGCCGGTCATGCCGAGCACCGGCCAGCCGCGCTTCTCCGTGCCCGGACTCGAGCACATGGTCGTCGAGGGGACCGAACCGGCACCGGCCGGTCCGATCGGCTACCGCACGCCGGCACGGTTCGCCCACCAGCAGGCCGTGCACGCGCGGCCGCTCCCCGCATCGGTGACGGCCCCGCCACCCGCCGTCGGATCGCCGGCCCTCGGATCGCCCGCCGTCGGGTCGCCCGCCGTCGGATCGCCCGCCGTCGGATCGCCCGCCGGTGCTGCCGGCGCGCCGACGACGCCGTCGTTCGACGCCGTCATCGCTCCCCCGACCCCGATGCCGTCCGGGACCCCGACGGCATCGGCCGCGACGGAGACCCGGTTCCCGGCCGCCGTCGTGCCGACCGTGCAGCTCCCGGCCGTGCCCCGGCCGGACGACCTCAGCGGCGCCGCGACGACGCTGGACCCCGCCACCGCCGCGGTCGACCTCCCGGCACCGCTCGACGCGGCCGCGCCGCCGACGCCCGCCTCGTCACACCGCAACGCCACCGGGCGTGCGCAGTCGGCGTGGTCGCGACTCCGGCGTCGTGGCACCGCCCTGGGCTCCGCGCCCTCGAACGACGTCGTGCCCGACCCGTCGGAAGCTGCCGCAGCGGCGACCGTCCCGGCACCCGCAGCCGCCTCGGTGCTCTCCGGACCCCCGGCGTCCGGCGCGCCGACGGATGCGGCCGCACCGGGCCTCCCGGCCGGGTCCGACGCAGCCACCGCTCCTGGTGACGGGCCCGCCTCCCGCACGCGGCGTGGCGACCGGGCCGCGCGCCCGGCACGGACACCGCAGGCCGACCCGACCACGCAGGCCGACCCGACCACGCAGGCCGACCCGACCACGCAGGCCGACCCGACGACGCAGGCCGGTCGGCCGCAGCGAGTCGCTCGGACCGCCCGGGCCGCTCGGACGCCGAAGTCGGCAGGTCCGACCCGTGCCGGCCGACCCGAGCACGCGCACCGTGCCGTCGCGGCCGTCGCCCCGTCCGGGACGGCGGTCCTGCAGCCGGCCGGGGAGGCAGCCCCTCGCAGCGGGTCGACCCGTGCCGTCGGCGCGACGCCGGCCGCCGTCCTCGGCGCACTCGCCGGGCTCGGCACCATCGGGCTCGCCGCCTGGTGGTTCACCGCTCCCGGGACCGTGCACGCGGTCGGGCTGCTGCTCGGTGTCCTCGCGGTCGTCCTCTCCGTGACGACGCTCCGCGACGCCGCCGCGTCCTGGCAGCGACCGATCGCGTTGCTCGGGCTCGTGCTCGGGGCGGTCGGCACGCTCGTCCTGCTCTGGGCGGTCCTGTCCGCCGTGCTCCCGGCCGCGGGCGTCTCCCTGCCCGACGTCACCGGGACCGGCACCGCGGTGCAGATCGCGCCGTAGGCCGGACCGCGGCGGCGGCTGTCGGGACGGTTCCGCAGCGGAGACCCGCGGCCGACGGTGCGTCAGACGGCGCGGACGACCCCGCGGGTGAGGATCGCGTTCGTCAGGGCCTCGATCGGCTCGCGCTGCACGGTGGGGTTCGCGATGAGGACGTAGTCGACCGCGGGCAGGTCCGGGAGCCCGAGGCGCTGCGACACCTTCCCGAGGTCGGCCGGGATCAGCGAGTGCGGGAACACCGCGACGCCGATGCCCGCGCGGACCGCCGCGAGGACGCCGTTCACGTCACGGGTGTTGCAGGTGATCCGCCAGGTGCGGCCCGCGGCCTCGAGGGCGTCGATCGCCATCTGCCGGCTGATGCTCGGCGCCTGGTAGACGATGAGCGGCACCGGCTCGTCGCGCTCCACGGTGATGCCGTCCTGCGCCATCCACACCATCTGGTCCGACGCGACCCGGGTCCCCTCGGCGGAGACCCCCGCGGTCTGCTTGATGAACACGAGGTCGAGTTGCCCGGCGTGCACCCGGCGGAGCAGCGGCGCCGACTGGTTCACCGTGAGCTCCAGGTCGACCTGCGGGTGCAGCTTCCGGAAGTCGCGGAGGATCCGGGGCAGCTGCGTGATCGCGAGGTCGTCGGCGGCCCCGAAGCGCAGCCGCCCCCGCGCGGCACTGCCGGAGAAGTAGGCGTCCGCGGTGGCGTGCGCGGCGAGGATCGTCCGGGCGAGCCCGGCCATCGCGTCGCCGTTGTCGGTCAGGCTCACCCCGCGGGTGTCGCGCGCGACGAGCGTGCGCGCGACCGCGGACTCGAGACGGCGGACGTGCTGCGAGACGGTCGGCTGGCTGATGCCGAGCCGGACGCCCGCCTGCGTGAAGCTACGCGTCTCGGCGACCGCGAGGAAGGTCTGCAACAGGACCGGATCGAGCACGGCTGGCTCCGCTCATTCGACATCGCAATGGACTGATGCCAACCATAGAGGCACCGAATCACGCCGGAGCACCTAGTTTCGTACAGGTACCGTTTTCCGCCCTCGACCGCTGGAGTACCACCCCACGTGAGCGCGTCACCGACGACCCTCAACCCGCCCACCGAGCCGCTCCCGATCCAGGCCACGCGTCCGCCGTGGCGACACTCGTTCATCGCGCTGTCCGTGCCGAACTTCCGGCTGTTCACCGCGACGAACCTGGTGGCGATGACCGCGGGGTGGATGCAGCGGATCGCGCAGGACTGGCTCGTGCTGCAGCTCACCGGCTCGGTCGCGCAGGTCGGCATCACGGTCGCGTGTCAGTTCGCGCCGATGCTGCTCTTCGGGCTCCTCGGCGGGGTGTTCGTCGACCGCTACTCGAAGCGGGCACTGATGATGATCACGCAGGGCGCGTTCGCGGTGCTGTCGCTGCTGCTCGCGGTCCTGACGCTCGCCGGGGTGGTGCAGGCGTGGCACATCTGGGCGATCGCGTTCCTCGTCGGCATGGTCACCGTGATCGACAACCCCGCGCGCCAGGTGTTCGTCACCGAGATCGTGGGGAACAAGCACCTGCGGAACGCCATCAGCGTGAACTCGTCGGTGTTCCAGCTCGGCGGCATGATCGGACCGGCGCTGTCCGGCCTCCTGCTCGTCGCCGTCGGCGCCGGGTGGTCGTTCGGCATCAACGCGATCGCCTGCGTCGCCGTCGTCGTCACGCTCGGGTTCCTCCGGGTGTCCGAGCTGCACCGCACCCCGGCCGCACCGCGTGCGAAGGGACAGCTCGCCGAGGGCCTCCGCTACGCGCTGCGCAAGCCCACCATCGTCGTGCCCGTGGTGCTCGTCGCCTTCTTCTCGGTCTTCGCGCTGACCATGCCCGTGCTGCTCTCGGCCTTCGCGTCCGACGTCTACGGGGTGGGCGCCGGCGGCTACGGGCTCTTCAACTCAGCGGTCGCGGTCGGTGCGCTCACGGGCGCCGTGCTCTCCACCCGCCGGGCCGTGGTCCGGCTCCGCACGATCGTCGGCGGTGTCTTCTGGACCGGGGTGCTGCTCGTCATCACCGGGGCCACGCCCACCATCGCGCCGTTCACGGTGCTGCTCGTCACGGTCGGCATGTCCCAGCTGCTCTTCCAGACAGCGTCGAACTCGCTCGTGCAGCTCTCGTCGAACGTGGCGATCCGCGGCCGGGTGATGTCGCTCTACGTGCTCGTGCTGCTCGGCGGCCAGGCGATCGGCGGTCCGCTCATGGGGCAGGTCGTCGACCGGTTCGGACCGCACGTCGGGATGGTCGTCGCCGGCTCGGTGCCCGCCGCCGCGGCCGCGGTGATCGCGCTGATGCTGGCTCGGCGGGGTCGCCTGCACCTCGAGGTCCGGATGCGGCACCACCTGCCGCTGCCGACCATCGTCGGCCACCGCTGAGCCGGGCCCACCAGGACAGCACGCGGGCGGGGGGGGGGGGGGGGGGGGGGGGGGCCCCCCCCCCCCCCCCCCCGCGCCGGGGGCC
>JASCOJ010000198.1 GCA_029959645.1 Microbacteriaceae bacterium PS02332
GGGCGGCCCGCCGCGCGGGGGGCGGCGGGGGTAGGGTCGTCGCATGCACCGTTCCGAGAGCCTCGCGGCCGCCGCGGCGGCCCACGCAGCACGCATCGCCGCCGCGGGCGGTGACGACGCCGACGCGCGCGAGCGCGCGGACGCGGCCGCTGCGGCGCCGGCACCGGAGCGACGCCGGTCCGCCGACGCCGAGCGCGCTGCCGAGTCCGACCGCGCTGCCGACCGCACCGAGGGCGCCCTGTCCGACTGGCGTCGGATGGGGACACGCCGGGGCATGACCCCGGACGCGCAGGTGCGGAGCGCTTGGACGGTGACCGGGGTGCCCGAGCCCGGTGCCGCGCGCGCGTTCGCGAGCGTGCTGCTCTCCACCGCTGGGCACGCGGGACGGGTCGCCGACGCGGCCCGCCGCAACGAGCGGCTGTCTGGGGCGGCCCGTGCCGCCGCCCGACGGACGGTCCGGCGGTACACCGACCACGGTGCCGGGATGTCGTCGCTCGGCGATGTGCTCGACGCCGGGCCGGCGGACGACCCGACCGGCGACGACCGACACGACGCCTGAGCACGACCGCGGGGACGACCGGCCGTAGGGCGGAGCACGACCGCGGGTGGACGGCGCCGACGCCGGGGCACGACCGCGGGTGGACGGCTCCGACGCCGGGGCACGACCGGCAGGCCGAGGTTCCGCACGGGCAGGCGCGGCCGGGGACGGGCGGCCTCAGCGCGCGAGCGGGTCCAGGTTGAGGGTCGTCCCCTCGTAGAGGTACTGCTGGTCGCCGTACACGGTGACGTCCGGGTTCAGCCAGACGAGGTCCCGCACGGTGATGCCGAACCGGGAGGCGACGTCGCCGATGAGGTCGTCCGGCGCGATCTGGTACTCGGACGGTCGGCCGTCGCCGAGCGCGGTCACCGTGCCGGTCGCGTTCGGCCGGGCCCCGGAGTCGACCGGGTGCACGTTCGTGGTGCGCGTCGGCACCGCCCACCGCACCTGCTGGACCGCGAGGACCTTGTCCGCGCCGAGCTCGACCGGGACGTCCTGGCCGGCGGAGGCTGCCGAGTAGGTGACGATCGAGCCGAGCCCCGACGGGTCGGTCCGGACCCCGTCGAGGGCCACCGAACTGCTCGTGCCCGGGGCCGCGGTCGCACCGCCGAGGACGTGGTCCCCGACACCGTGCCAGGTGATCCCGTCGCCGACCGCCGGGGTGGTGTCGAGCAGGGTCGCCCCGACGGCGACCGGCAGGGTCGAGGTGAAGCCGGAGAACTCCATCCGGAACGGGCTGTCGCCCGCCTGGGCCACCACCCGGTAGTGGAAGTGGACGCTGCCCTTCGGGGAGGCGACGTCACCCTCGGTGACGACCGTGCCCGGTGCGATCGCGGACAGGGTCGGCTCGGGAGCGGAGGCCTCGGAGGGCGCCGCGGTCGGCGTCCGGGGAGAGGCGGACTCGGCGATGCGGTCCCGTGCGGCCTGTTCGGCCTGTGCGCTGGGGTCCGCGCTCGGCGTTCGGCCCGGGGCCGTCGAGCTCGTCCGCGACGGTGCGGGCAGGGCTCCGTCGTCACTCCGCAACAGCGAGCACCCGCCCAGTGCTGCGACCGTCACCAGCCCGATCACCGCCGCGCTGATGGTCCGCCCCGTGGTCGTCGTCGCCCCCATACGGGTGAGCTTAGCGCCGCCGTTGAGCCGCGGTGGAACCACGAAGCGGACACGGCACCGGGGGGTTCCCGGGTGCTGTGTCCGCTTCGTGGTGTGGTGCGGGGGTCTTACTTGATCTTGGCGGTGATGGTGGCGGTGCCGACGAGGAGGCCGCCCTTGACGGCGTCGGTCTTGAAGGTGCTGTTGAGCAGCTTCGCGGCGTCGGCGGAGACGTGGACGGTGGTGCCGGTGAGGATCGCGTTGTCACCCTCGAGCTGCAGCGGCTTGAGCGTGCCACCGTGGAGGGAGAACAGGTACGCGTTGGCCGCGGCGACCTGGCCGTTGACGAGGACGTCGCCGTAGAGCTTCGAGGAGCCCGGGTTCACGACGAAGTTCTCCAGCGTGACGGTGGTGTCGCCGGCCTTGAGGGTGAGGCCGGAGTCGTCGTGGTTCAGCAGGCCCTGGACGTAGGGGCGGTAGTTGCCGTCCGGGGACCAGTAGGTGACCGAGCCGGAGGTGATCGGGAACGACACGGCGCCGTCGGCGAGCTTGGCGTTGCCGGAGACGCCCGGGGTCAGGCCGAGCGAGGTGAGCGCGTCGGTGAAGCCCTTGTCGAGTGCGACGGAGGTGTCGCCGCCGAGGACCTCGGGCACCGATGCCACGGGGCCGGGGATCTTCGAGGAGGAGGACGCGACGGTGTGGACCGACGGGGTCGCGTTCGCGGCGCTGACACCGAATGCGGCGCCGCCGAGCACGAGGGCACCGGTCGTGGCGAGGGTGATCGAGGTCTTGAGGGACTTGCGCATGATTGGGGTCCTTTGCTGTGTTGCGCTGGTGCGCTTACTGGAAGCGCACCGAACACACCCCGGAGACGGGGTGGAGAACCAGCGACGTGCGGCTGGTGAGCGCTTGCGGGTGGTTCCCGGCTTGTGATGGTGATTCGGCACCCTCGGGGAATCGGTTTGGTGTCGATCCGACGAGTTCGGCACACGGTCGCACCGAGGCCCGGCCCCGGACGCACCGGAGGCCCGCCACCGGACCGGTGACGGGCCTCCAGGCCGTTGCGACGGATGTGTCTACGGGCGCAGGAGCACCTTGCCCACGCGGCCGGCGGTGTCGCTGGCGCGCACGGCGTCGCGGATGTCCTCGAACGCGAAGACCTCGGCGACCGGGAGGGTCAGCGAGCCGTCGAGGACGCGGGTGATGAGCTCGCCGAAGAGCTGGCCCTTCGTCTCGCCGGGCATGGTCTTGCTGACGACGCTGCCCCAGAAGCCCGTGATCGTGATCTGCTTGAAGATGACGGCCCCGGACGGGATCGACATGGTGGGCGAAGCCATCGCGCCGAACACCACGAGCGTGGCGCCGTCGCCGAGGGTCGACACGATGTCGGCTGCGGCCTGACCGCCGACGGACTCGACGCCCGCCACGATCGGGGCGCCACCGGTGATCGCGGCGACCTGGTCCTGCCAGCCGTCCGTGTCGGTGGCCACGATCCGCTCGATGCCCTGGGCGCGGAGCTCCTCGACGCCCTCGGCGCGACGGACCAGGCCGATGACGTTGATGCCGCGCGCGGCGCCGAGCTGGGCGACCATGCGGCCGACCGCACCGTTCGCGGCGTTCTGGATGAGCCAGTCGCCCTCGTGCAGGTCGAGCGAGTGGAGCAGGCTGATCGCGCTGAACGGCATCGAGACGAGCTGGGCGGCGGCCTCGTCGGGCATCGCGTCCGGCACGGGGACGAGCCCGGCCGCGTCGGCGACGTAGTACTCGGCCCAGACGCCGAACGTCCCACCGGCGACGCGCTGGCCGACCTGGAGGTTCGTCACGCCGTCGCCGAGCGCCTCGACGACACCGAGGGCCTCGGTGCCGGACTGTGCGGGCAGCTCCGGCTTGAAGCCGTAGGTGCCGCGGACGGTCCACAGGTCGTGGTTGTGGATGGGGGAGAGGACCGTGCGCACGAGGACCTGGCCAGCGGCCGGCTGCGGGACCGGGCGCTGCTCGACGCCGAGGACGTCGGCGGGCTCGGCGAAGGTCTCGTGCACGACGGCGCGCATGGTGCTGGGGATGGTGCTCACGGGTCAGTCCTCCGAGACGGTGATCGTGACGTCGATGTTGCCGCGCGTCGCGTTCGAGTACGGGCAGACCTGGTGTGCGGCGTCCGCGAGGGCCTGCGCCTGGTCGTGCTCCATGCCGGGGATGACGACCTCGAGCATGACGGCGAGCTGGAAGCCGCCCTGGCCGTTCGGGCCGATCTGGACGCGCCCGCCGACGGAGGAGTCGGTGACCTTGACCTTCTGCGAGCGGGCGACGCCCTGCAGGGCGGAGTGGAAGCACGCGGCGTAGCCGGCGGCGAAGAGCTGCTCGGGGTTGGCGCCGTTGCCGGAGCCGCCCATGTCCTTCGGGATCGCCATGTCGAGGTCGACGCGGCCGTCGCTGGTGGCGACGTGGCCGTTGCGCCCTTCGCCGGTGGACAGGGCTTCTGCGGTGTAGAGGACGTCCATGGTGGGAGTTCCTTTCGTGGGGTGGTCGGGGGCCGAGACTCGCGCTGGGCGCCCCCCCACCGGGGTCCGGCCCCCCCGGGGGGGGGGGACGGCCCCGGGCCGGGGGC
>JASCOJ010000199.1 GCA_029959645.1 Microbacteriaceae bacterium PS02332
CCGAACCCCCCCCGCCGGCCCCCCCCGCCCCGGCCGCCGCGGCCCCGCCCCCCCCCCCGCGGGCCCGGGGCCGGCGGAGGGAGGACGGGCCTCCCGGGTGGACCTGCTTACGCGTCCTGGCGCTTCAGGCGCGCGTAGGAGCGCTGGCGGGCCGAGGCGTCCAGCTCGACCTTGCGGATGCGCACGGCGTCCGGGGTGACCTCGACGCACTCGTCCTCACGGGCGAACTCGAGGCACTCCTCGAGCGACAGCTGCCGGGACGGCGTCATCGACTCGAACGTGTCGGCGTTGGCCGACCGCATGTTGGTGAGCTTCTTCTCCTTGGTGATGTTCACGTCCATGTCGTCCGCGCGCGAGTTCTCGCCGATGACCATGCCCTCGTAGACCTCTTCCGTCGGGTTGACGAAGAACGACATGCGCTCCTGGAGGTTCGTGATGGCGAACGGGGTGACCACACCGGAGCGGTCGGAGACGATCGAGCCGTTGATGCGGGTCTGGATCGAGCCGGCCCACTCGTCGTAGCCGTGGAAGATCGCGTTGGCGATGCCGGTGCCGCGGGTCTCCGTGAGGAAGGACGTGCGGAAGCCGATGAGGCCACGCGACGGCACGACGAACTCCATGCGGATCCAGCCGGTGCCGTGGTTCACCATGTTCTCCATGCGGCCCTTGCGGGCGGCCATGAGCTGGGTGATGGCGCCGAGGTGCTCCTCCGGCGTGTCGATCGTCATGTGCTCGTACGGCTCCTGGAGCTTGCCGTTCTCGTCACGCTTGGTGACGACCTGCGGCTTGCCGACCGTGAGCTCGAAGCCCTCGCGACGCATCTGCTCGACCAGGATGGCGAGCGCGAGCTCACCACGGCCCTGGACCTCCCAGGCGTCCGGGCGGCCGATGTCCACGACCTTGAGCGAGACGTTGCCGACCAGCTCGCGGTCCAGGCGCTCCTTGACCATGCGGGCGGTGAGCTTGTGGCCCTTGACCTTGCCGACGAGCGGCGAGGTGTTCGTGCCGATCGTCATCGAGATCGCCGGCGCGTCGACCGTGATGGTCGGCAGCGGACGGACGTCCTCGGGGTCGGAGAGCGTCTCACCGATGGTGATCGTGTCGAAGCCGGCGACGGCGACGATGTCACCGGGGCCCGCGGACTCGGCCGGGAAGCGGTTGAGCGCCTTCGTGATGAGGAGCTCGGTGATGCGGGCGTTGGCGACGGTGCCGTCGTGCTTGACCCACGCGACCGTCTGGCCCTTCTTCATCTCACCGTGGAAGATGCGGAGCAGGGCGAGACGACCGAGGAACGGCGAGGCGTCGAGGTTCGTGACGTGCGCCTGCAGCGGGTGCTCGTCGTCGTACGTCGGGGCCGGGACGTGCTGGAGGATCGCCTCGAACAGCGGTTCGAGGTCGTCGTTGTCGGGCAGCGTGCCGTCTTCGGGCTTGTTGCGCGACGCGGAACCGTTGCGGCCGGAGGCGTAGACCACCGGCACGTCGAGGATCGCGTCGAGGTCGAGGTCGTCGACCTCGTCCGACATGTCGGAGGCGAGCCCGAGGAGCAGGTCCTGGCTCTCCGAGACGACCTCGTCGATGCGGGAGTCGGGGCGGTCCGTCTTGTTGACGAGCAGGATCACCGGGAGCTTGGCGGCGAGCGCCTTGCGGAGCACGAAGCGGGTCTGGGGCAGCGGGCCCTCGGACGCGTCGACGAGCAGGACGACACCGTCGACCATGGAGAGGCCGCGCTCGACCTCGCCACCGAAGTCGGCGTGGCCGGGGGTGTCGATCACGTTGATCGTGATGCGACCGCCCGGGTTGAACTCCTCGGCGTGCTTCCCGTTGTAGAGCACCGAGGTGTTCTTCGCGAGGATGGTGATGCCCTTCTCGCGTTCGAGGTCGTTCGAGTCCATCATGCGGTCTTCGCCCTCGAAGTGGGCGTCGAACGAGTTGGTCTGCGTGAGCATCGCGTCGACGAGGGTGGTCTTGCCGTGGTCGACGTGTGCCACGATGGCGACGTTGCGCAGGTCGGACCGGGTGGCGAGCGCCATACAGGACATCCTTCAATTGCTGGGAGAGTGTCGGGTCGGTCGTCCAGGACACACCACACCCGCGGGCAGTACGCCCGACACGCCAGTCTACCGGTAGTCCGCAACCCCGAGGAGTACAGCACATGAGCCGACGGCGAACGTGGGTCGAGATCACGATCGTCCTGATGCTCTCGCTCGGGGCCAGCGCGCTCTACTCGGTGCTGCAGATCATCGACGACCTGTCGCAGACGACGCCGCTCGGACAGCAGTCGACGGCGCTGAACACGTCGACGACGACGGTCCAGTACGTCGACCTCGCTCGGCAGTTGCTCGGCATCGCGGTGGACCTCGCGCCGGTGGCGCTCGTCGGGTACCTGCTCTGGAGCACGTCCCGCCCGCACCTCGCCCGCCTCGGCATCGACCGGTTCCGGCCCCGGCCCGACCTCGGCGGTCCGGCCCTCATCGCGCTGTGCATCGGCATCCCGGGCATCGGGCTGTACTTCGCGGGGCGCGCGCTCGGCATCACGGTCGACGTCGACCCGGCCGCACTCGGCTCCTACTGGTGGACCATCCCGGTCCTGCTCCTCTCGGCGGCGCGCTCGGGCCTCCAGGAGGAGGTGATCGTCATCGGCTACCTGTACGAGCGCCTCGGCGGCCTCGGCTGGGGTCGGTGGCAGGTCATCCTGTCCACAGCGGTGCTCCGCGGGAGCTACCACCTGTACCAGGGCTTCGGGGCGTTCGTCGGGAACGCCGTGATGGGCGTCGTCTTCGGGTGGATCTACACGAAGTGGGGTCGCCTCCTCCCCCTCGTGATCACGCACTTCCTGCTCGACGCGGTCGTCTTCGTCGGCTACCCCTCGGTGGCGCACGCGTTCCCCGCGCTGTTCCGCTGACGGCCCGCGTTCCCTGTACGTCGTGCGGATGATCCGCGGGTGACGTGCAGCGTGCCGCCGGGACACGCACCGACACCGCCTCTACCGTGAGCCCATGCCCATCCCCCAGGTCGGCGACCCCGCACCGGACTTCACGCTGCCCGGGATGACCGTGCGCGCCGGCGTCCGGACCGACGCCGAGTACACGCTCTCCGCCGAGTACGGCCGCCCCGTGGTGCTCGCCTTCTACCCGGGCGACGCCACGCCGGTCTGCACCGCACAGCTCTGCAGCTACCAGGAGGAGCTCGACGACTTCGGCGACCTCGGCGCGACCGTCTGGGGCGTGAGCCCGCAGGCCCTCGACTCGCACGAGGCCTTCGCACGGGGTTCCTCCCTCACGTTCCCGCTCCTCAGCGACACCGGTGGCGACGTCGTCCGCGCCTACGGCCTGCAGGCGGTCGGGATCGGGCTGCGCCGGTCGGTGTTCGTCATCGGCCCGGACGGCGTGGTGCGGTGGAAGCACGTCGGTCTGGTCGGCCTGCGGTTTCCTGCGGCCGCGACGATCCGGCGGCAGGTCGAGACGCTCGTCGTCTGACCCGGCCGCGACCGCGGTGCGCCACGGGGCGCAGACCGAGCGGCGGGCGCCCCGCCGTGCTGTGCGACGATGAGGGCGTGTCCGCCGTGCCCCCGTCCGCGCCCGTCCGGATCGTCTCCCCCGCCCTCCGCCGCGGTGCCGTGGTGCTCTGGGTCGTCGCCGTGGTGCTCGTCCCGCTCGGACTCCTGACGGGAGGCCCCGGCACCGCGGTCTTCGTGCCGGTGCCGTCGGTCTTCACGGCGCTGGTCGCCTGGGTGGTGCTCTGGCGTCCGCACATCGCCCTGACGGAGGACGCCCTCGTCGTCGTCGACGTGCGCCGCACCACCACCTACGCCTGGCGGCGCGTGACCGACGTCCGCACCCGCTACGGGCTCGAAGTGCTCTCCAGCGAGGGCACCCGCCGCGTCTGGATTGCACCGCGGTCGACGGCGCGGCTGCGGGTCGTCCCCGCCGGTGCCCGGCCGGGAGGCACGGCTCCCGTCGACCTGGACGTCGCCGCCGCCGCCATCCGCGCCCGCATCCCCGTGGACGCGCCGACCGACGCACCACCGCCCGCCACCGTGACACCCGCGCCGATCGTGCACCGTGCGCACGGCTGGGCCGTCACTGCACTCGTCGTCCTCGGCATCGCGGCGAGCATGGCGGGCGCGCGCCTGTAGTCCCGGCACCGCGACACCGCCGCACGGCCGCGGGGGCGGGGGGCGGCCGCGGCGGGGGGGGGGGGGGGGGGCGGCGCCCCCCGGGGGGGCCGG